>DATLKS010000927.1:0-3556 GCA_035538255.1 Terriglobales bacterium | reverse complement strand
CTTTGATCGCGCTTGGACCGAAAGCCAAGGCCGGCGCACAGTCTGCGAACATCTACGGACACGAGAACACATTGAAGACTGTGTGCGCGGTCTTGAGCATTGCAACCTGTCCAGGCGGCGCGGCCTCGGCCAGCGCAGAAGACGATCTCGTTCAGCGCTAGATTTCCCCTGCCAATCTGGATTTAATCCTTCTGGTAGTCTGACCGGCGAACATCTGCTCGCGTTGTGAAGACTTGCGTTTTTTGTCAAATCGCCACCGGCGGCGTCCCCGCCAGCATCGTCTTTCAAGATGAGCAGACTGTCGCATTCCTCGATCACCGTCCGGTGTTTCCGGGACATTGCCTGCTCATTCCTCGACAGCACCTGGACTCTTTGATCGATGTTCCACCAGAATTGCTCACACAGCTCACTGCAAATGCTCGATTGCTAGCCATCGCTGCTGAGCAGGGACTAGACGCGCAGGGCGCATTCGTTGCCATCAATAATCGGGTAAGCCAAAGCGTCCCCCATGTGCACATTCACGTGGTTCCCAGAACCAAAGGCGATGGACTGAAAGGGTTCTTCTGGCCGCGTCACAAGTATCGTGACCTCGAGCACATGGAGGGAGTGCGCGATTCTCTGGCGCGCGCTGTTAAAAATCTGCAGAAGTGACTACGCAACGCGCAATCGTTCGGCCCTCGCCACACGGTCGATCGCATAGGCGTAACCGGCCGTGCGCATACCGACTTTTTCGCGACGGCTGCGCTCGCGCAGTTGTTCGTATGTTCGAATCACGCCAGATTCAACCTCGTGACGAATTCGTTCCTCATCGGCAACCGCATGTTGAACATCGTTTGACCATTCCACGTGAGCTGCGAACACCGATGCTCCGGCCCCGATTAGATCGGGCACAACCGCCACTTCACGACTGCTCAGAGCACGGTCAGCCGAGGGAGTAATCACCAGTTCCGAAGCTTCTATGACCAATGTCGCCCGCACTTGGCTGGCCGCAGATGCGTTCAAGAATGATTCGGGAGCAGCGATGACCAGGACGTCGCAATCGAGTGTATGGACTTCTGCTGCCTTTCGGGCCCCCTCGAAGCCGCTCATAGTTTCATTTTTGCGCAGGTGCTCCATCAAACTGTGCATGTCGATTCCGGTGGAGCAATGCAGGCTGATTCCGTCCTGTGCAATGGCGACGATGGCGCACCCCATTTCCGCCAAGGCACAGGCTGTATGTAGTGCACTGCGATCCAAGGACTGGAGTGCCACTCGAAGTCCCGCCAGCGGCATACCCGAATCTTGAGCAGCGTAGCTAACCAGTGAGGCAAGTGCACCGCCGAGCAGCTTGTCGCGCTGCGGTAAACCCCCAGTCAATGCCGGCTTGCCCGACACTGCGGGAAGAGTTCCCATCTGCAATGCCGAATACTCGCTGCCGATCCACGACATTACTTCTGCGTTTGCGTTCATGCCCGGAGCACAGACATCGTGATAAATGCCGAGGACGTGGTGAATTCGCGAGGTATATCGACGCACCAGCCGCTCCAGTTCCGCACGCGTGAGCTGAGACGGATCGCAAACGATTCCGCCGGCAGCTCCGCCAAAGGGCACATTCGCAACTGCGCACCGCCACGTCATCGATTCGGCTGACGCGCGCAATGTGTTCAGGTCGGTTCCCGGTTGTATGTGAATGGGACCCAGTACCGGGCCACGGACGCCGTTGTGCTGTACGCGAAATCCGCGAAACAGTTGCAGGCGTTCGTCGTCGCGGCGCAGCGGGAACTCAACTGTCAGCTCCCGAAACGGCACAGACAATAGCCTGCGCATCTCCGGATGAAGGCCGATTCGGTCGGCTGCTATCTCGAAATATCTGCGGACGGAATAGGATGCACTTTCGCCTACGCCGACTGCCGTGCCCAGTCCCATAGAGCCTGCTTCCGTGCGGCTTCCCGATCGGGGACCCATGATCGGGTGCGCCGGCGTGCACCGGCACAGTTGCACCTAGCCGACGTTAGATGCAGCCCAGACACTCTGGAGAGAGTAGCTGGATTGTATTATTTTCGTCCCGCGCGCTTCTGGGCGACGACAAGACCTCTGGGCGTCGGCATAAGCACAACAGAGATCAGCCCCTCCTGCTCCATTTTCAGTGCAGCCTCGCGCACAGTCTTCAGATGGGAGCTCGCATCATGCATGAGAATCAACCCATTAGGGTCCATTCTTGGAAGGAACCGGCGAACCTCCTGCTCGCGCAAAGGCGGATCGCTATCGCTGAACAGCAGGTCGATATTTCCATTGACCTTGAGCTCCAGGCTGGACTCATTGCGGAAATCGATCCACTCCGTTAGACCTGAACCTGCAAAGCGCTCCTTGGCTTTGGCGAAGACCTTGGGATCGTACTCGCAGGTGACGATCCGGCCGAAGCCATTGGCCTTGAGACCTTCGGCAATCCAGAGGGTGCTAATTCCCATGAAAGTCCCGGTCTCGACCACGGTCTGCGGCTTGATGGTTCGCACCAGGCAGCGGAGGAACTCCAGAACCTCGACCTCAGCGGTCATCGAGTCGTACATGCTCCAACGCTCCGGATGCGGACACTCCGGAGTGGCACGGTGATACTCAGGCTGGAGCACATCACCGCGTTCGCTGGCGTGATGCAAAATGCGGTGCTCGCCTTTCAGGCTGCGGAATTTTTTTTTTATCGTGATGAGAATCGCGGCGCCAGCAAGAATCGATCCCAGGCTGGCGGCTTGGGCGTTGCTCAGCCCGAAAAATGAGCGCGGATTAATGCGGATGAACTCCACCAGGAACCGCTCGACTCCCATCCACACGAGGTACAGGCCCGCCACTTCGCCGACCGGACGCGGTCCGCGCAACGACTTTTCTCCCTGCCGCCACAAGTACCAGAAGATCAACGTCGCAACGATCGCCTCGTAGATCGGCGTCGGATGCACACGCTCTGTAGTGGGGACGAGTCCATTTGGAAAGCTCATGCCCCATGGCAGCGATGTCGGGGTGCCGTAATCGCCGTCGCCGGAGGTAAGACAACCAATCCTTCCAACGGCGTAGCCCAGCGCCGCCGCAGGCGCGCAAACATCGAGCATCGCCAGATACGTCAGCTTGTATCTTCGCGCCAACAGATACAGCGCGAGGAGCACGCCGACGAGTCCCCCAAACCAGGCGAAACCAGATCGGTTAAAGAGCTCACCCAGCGGATTCGCGATCAGATCGCTCGGCGACTCCAAGACGTGATACAGCTTCGCTCCGACAATGCCCAGCAGCGCGCAAATCGTGATGATGTTCTGCGCATCGGCGCTCAGCCCGCGCCGCCGAATGTCGGCGCGTAGAACGAAATAAGCCGCGACAAATGCGAGAAGCATGAGCAGCCCAAAGCTGCCAATGGTCACGGGCCCAAAGTGGATGTAGGGAATCAAGGCGCTCTGAAACGAGTATAGCCGTGCGAGCCGCGTAGCCACGAGGCTGCGAAGCTCCGGAGCTAAAGCAGGCGTGAGCAGCGCATAAGGCTTTCTTGGCAACCGTTGCGCATTCGTGTAAGTTTCCCTGAAGATGAGACCCAATAAGC
>DATLKS010000926.1:0-7409 GCA_035538255.1 Terriglobales bacterium | reverse complement strand
CGACAACAACTTTTCGGCCCATGCTCTGCGCCGCATCTTTCACCGTCAGCAGCAGCGAGTTGTAGAGCGCGGCGTCGTCACCGGCCACGGTTGTGCGTACGCCGCGCACAACTTCGGAGCGGTCGGCGGTGAGCGTCGCCGCGCGGGAGAGATCGCGGCTATAAGAATAAAATGCGACCTTATCTGCTTTCTCCAGCGATCGGACGAAGTCGGAGATTGCGTCCTGCGCGAAGACGAAGCCCCGATACATGTAGTTGCTGGTGTCAAAGAGAATAAATACATTGGCGCCGGCAATCGCGGCAGTGAGACTGTCTGTTGCTTCGGGAGTTCCCGTTTCAGGACGTGGCACATAGGATGCATTTGCCGGCTTAGAGGGATCGTCCTGAGCGACTTCAATTACGCTGCGGGTTGGTCCGTTGCCTTCGCCAAAGAATGCCAGTTTCTCCTGAATTCCGTCTTCCGTGATGATGAAATCCGTCGGCTTCAGGCCAGTAACGTAATTTCCTTTGCTGTCGGTGACAGCAACGTTCAACTGCACCAAATCCACAGAGACCTGAAATTGCGCCTGCTGGGCGGCCGTGCGTGTCCCGCTGCCAGACAGAAAGAAAAAGACAATCGCAACAAGGAATGAAATTCGTTTTTTCATAAACGTCTCTTTCCCAAGCTTGTGTTTTAACGGAGTGACAGCACTGCCAAAAATTCCCTTCGGCCTACTCGGTTTGAGCAGCAGCAATGCTCACCGGGTTTGCCCCAAACTTGCCGCGGCGAAATTCGTCGCCCGTCTCCCGAGCGGCGCGCAACAATGCCGGCCAATCTTCTAAGTCTGTGGCGAAAATCTTTTCCACCATGCGCCGCGTAAGCTCTGGGACCAACCGATTAAGCATCACGGGTGCATAGTCTTTTTCATCCGCAAGCCGCGCCCAATAAAGATTGTTGGAGTCCCACGACTCGGCGAGGAAGCGGCTGGAGTATCCCATAAATGCGGGGAATGGCGGCAGATTCAGGAGTTCACGCGCGTAGCTCTGGGCCAAAACCGGATGCGGCACTCCGAAGTCTCGCGAGATCCGGTCCCAGCTCACTTCACTGGCATGGGCTTGCGCTAGTGTCTCCAACTCCTTCCCTGGCTGGCCAAGGGCCTCGCGCTGATCGGGGAAGCGGCGGTGGAATTCCGCTGCCACGTAAAACATATCGGCCGGCGTCACGTACAAATTGGGATCAGCAGTTGCACCGGAGTGCAAACATTCCTGTACCAATTCAAGTGTTCTTGGAGAAACGCGTTCCGCCAGGATGCCGATCACCTTTGTGCGCAGGTCGTTGTTCTCCCCGGAGGCCGCCAGCAGGTGCTCGCCCATTTCCTGATAAAGCGTGACGGCGTGCAGCTCTTCGCGGCTCACATCCCACCAGCGCGGAACAATGGCGCTGGTGAGGATTCCGGGCACCACCGCTCCCCAGATGAGAGCTTGAACGTTCTCCGGAGTAATGAAGTCCTGCTCGGCTTGTGCGAGAACGTAGGGCAAATCAGCTAACGATCCAACCAGATGCGCGCCTCCGCCCGCCGGCGATCCGGCCCCGAACAACTGCGGTGCTCTCCACACGGCGCGCTGCATTCCTACCACGGTATCGCCGGAGAAGTCATGCGAGCGCACAAATAGTGGGTTGTGGTGGAGAATTTGAGCACCTGGCGGCTCGTAATAGGCGTAGTTCAGGCCGACTAACGTATCTCTCAGGAAGGAAGAAAGCTGTCCGCGAGCATCGGCGACTTGCTGGTCTGAGGTTGGAGACTTGATCACTTTGGAAAGGTCGGTCTGCATCTCCAGATCTGTGTGTCGATTGTTGTAAACGCCGGCTCCCCACTCCTCGCGCTCGCTCTTTCTGAAGATGGGCTGCGGCATCTCGAACTCTCGCAAGTCGCCGGCCAGCATAACCAGTCCCGAAGACCGCTCTTTCACTTGCGCTGCGGAGTGCATGCTGTCGCCAAGTTGCAGCAGAACATCCAGAGAAACCAGGCGCTGTGCGTCCATTACGGAACGAATCCTGTTCGCCATCTCCTGATGCATCTGCTGGCCTTCGGGCGTGGTCTGCCGGGGTCCGGCAAGCAACGAAATGAGCGCATCCTGCGACGCTTCCGACTTTTCCGTCGAGGCCAAGAGGATTTCTTTCAGCGACTCGCGACCAGCGTCGAAGACATTCGTTGATGAAGCGACTTTCGCGAACTGATAAACGATTCGTTGGAATGAATGATTGAGATCGCCTTTGGGGATCTCGTTTTGACGCGCAAGGATCTGCCATAGACCGAGGCTGGCATGAAACATGCCAAGAGCATTGCCGCGCACATAGTGATTCGGGATCGCGTCGAGATGGTCAGCGACTGAGAGGAAAGAGGTAATCGAACTGTCATCCAAGGAAGGGAATTCGGAGAAGATCAAGTATTGATCGCTGAACCTGTTGAACTTCGAAGCCATCAGGGTCACAGTTTCCGGACTGAGATGCCGCTCCGGCCCACGCCGATCGTCAAGTTCGCTCAACATCAGGTAAGCCTGCAGCGGGCCGACTTCAGTATCAACGCGAGAGATGGCAACGAGCGCCTCGAGCAGTTGCTCGGGGCGCTCCCAGCCGCGCGATTTCTTTCCCCAGTCGCGAGCGACGTCCGCATACGCTTTTTCGTGCAGAACTCTCTTCCATGCGGCGAGATTCCCAGGGATGTGCGGCTCTCCGTTAGGTTCCCACTCAAGCCGAGTGAGCAGAAGCAGTAGTCCGGGCGCAGGCCGAAAGACGGACCTGGCGGCCTCGGCAGGAGGAGCATCTTGCTTGCGCAACGCTTCGTAAAATGGCCTCAGCCGCTGCGGTTGAGCGAAATGCACCTGCTGTGCCTGGCTAACCCGCGACAGCGCATCGAAGTATGCTGCCAGCCAGCCGTTATCTTTCTCCACAAGTCGCATGACAAAGTCGCCCGTTGACTCCGGACTCACGCCGACGAGATCCTTCCACAGTGGTTCGGCCGTGGCACCTCCAGGAACGACAATGTGTCCCGCCTGAACTTGCAGTCGGCTTCCATAAAAGTCGAGAACCGCAGCATAAGGAGCAAGGCGCTTGAGACCAGGCGACTGCCGCAATGAAAGTTGCGTTTCCGGCTCCATCTGAGCGAATGCCCAATAAAGCCGCGAGAGATTGGAGTCGCGCAGCAGAGCGTCCACGAGATTCTTGCCGCTGGCCCAATCATTCTCAGTGAAGATCAGAGGCACGCGGGTGCTGTGGAAGTCATACGAAAGTGGCTTGCCGCCCTGAAGGGCTCTCTCTAATTCCGGTAATGGGAATCCAGAATCTACTGTGATGAATGCTCTTTGTGGATCTGCGGTTTCCAGATAGCTGCCCGGCTGGCCGCAATCTGAGCGTGTTCGATAGCCAAGCACTTGCAGCAATGGTCTCGCCTGATCGCATGAAGAAACATGGAGCACGCCTTCCGCTCCGGCCATTACTGAGAGCTCGCGCGCCTGCTGCACGTATCGGCTCAGCAGGATCAGGAATTCCGTAGGCCGCACTCGCGATGACGGACCTTCATACCCCAGTAAAAAGACGTTGCGAGACAGCAGCGGTATAACTTCGTCGGGAGTCGCTTTCTGACTGATGCCGGCCATGCGCAGGAATGAGCGCAGCGGTCCCGGAATGGAAATCGTCGAATTAGAAGATTGCGCCTGTGGATTGGGCGCTGCAGAAGGAGTTTGCTGTGCGAAGCATAGCTGCGCAGCGAAGCTTGAGCAGACGCACAGAAACACGGCCACCCGCACTCTGGGCAGGCAAAAAGGAGATTTCATGACGGAGCCCTCTCCGAACCTTGGAGACGCCCTGGCGGCTAATCGCACGATCGGAAGATTAAGAGTCTAGCCCGGCACTCTGGGGTGATCGAACCGGGAGACTGTAAAATGCGCCTTCGCTCGTTGCGATTAGGAGTCGTGGCCCTACATCGTCAGTTCCTGTCCCCCCGGTCCCTTAACTACGAAACTACAAATCGGCTCAAACGATAAACCATCCACGCCATTAAGTCCAAGAGACTTTTACCGCCAGAGTAGATGGGACGAGCTGCACAATTGGATGGCTGGTTTATTTAGCGAAATGCAAGCACAGACGATTTCATTAGCATCGTGGACGGCTGGCCCAGCAAAAAGGCCAGCTTTCAAGCTGGCCTGAAGGGAAGCTTAATTACCCGCTACTTGGGAAGGGTAGTCGGCTCGGACGTCTGCTGGTTCTTTACGCTGATCTTGTTGATGATGCTCTGATTGTTCGTGGCGGAGCGTGCAATGTCTTCGGCTCGCTGCTTCTGCTGCTGCGTATCAACAGTTCCGGAAAGTTGCAGGCTACCGTCATCCGCAATGCTTACCTTCACCGCGTCTCCAAGTCCAGCCGGCATCTGTCGCTCCAGGGCGTCCTGGACTCGCGTTTGGGTATCGGCAACCGTGCCCGTCGGAGGATTCTGCGACGTTGAGTTTGGCTGGGTCTGGTCCGGAGTACTCGGCGAAACCTGGTCAGGTGGAAGGCGTCGGCTCGGCCTGTCCGGCAGCGGTGCCTGCTGATCCTGCGGCGCCGTTGCCGGCGGCGAAGTTTTTGGTTGAGGCGTTGCCTGCGTCCACGCTGGCGCGCTCAGTAGCAACGTCAATGCTGCCGCGAAGAGAATTCGTTTCATAAGGTGCCTCCTGGTTTTCATTTAGGTGTGCCCCTCAAGAAGAGGCGCGGGACAGGGGACAAACATCATTCCGCGGAACGGGACACTAGCAGTGCGTTTCTCGGTAATTACGACGCGTTGCTCATCGAGGCGGTTGGCTGGCCTACTCACATGCAAGGCAATTGTTTACATAGACTTTGTGTACCGATCGATTGCCCGGATTTCTAAAAATCATGATCTCCCTGCTAACAGGGAGATTAACAGCGAAATATTTTGTCAACTCATTCACTTTTGCGAATTTCCGGTCATTTTTCGCAAATCGGCGACTTTGTCGCGGTAACAACAGGGAGAAACAGGGTAACAGTGAGTTCCGTCGTGACCATTATCGAGAGATCACTACCGATTTTCGCCCTGCAATTTCCAGTCTTGGTCCGGATGCTACCACTGAATTTTCTATGCAGAAGAAAAAATCGCGAGCCGTAAGGCTCGCGATTCAGGTTAATGATTGGTTACTTATTTGCCTTTTCGATCCCGCCTGAAATCGCGCCGATCATGACGAATATCCCGCTTGTCCGAGCGGATATCTTTGCGGTCGCTCTTGACGTCGCGCCAGTCATTGCGTAGGTCTTTGCGATCGCCGTGAATATCGGCACGATCATGGCGGGCGTCTGCCCGATCCTGCCGGATATCGGTCTTATCAGCTGCGATGGTTTTGTTATCGCCGCGGATATCTTTGCGGTCGGCTGCGATGCGAGCTCTATCTGCGGCGAGATCGTCCTTGTCGTGATTCTTGAGATCGTTGCGATACTTGGCCTGAGCGCGGTCGAGCTGAGCCTCATCGCGATTGCGGTCGCGACGCTCGGCGTTCAAACCTCTGTAGTCCTGCCGCAAGTCTCGCCGATCTTTTGCGAGGTCGTTGTTGTCCTTACGCAGATCACGGCGATCCTGGCGGATATCCTGTTTATCGTTTGCGACGTCGCGGCGGTCATGTCGCACATCGCGGCGGTCATGCCGCAGATCGCGACGGTCGCTGTTGACGTCGGATTGGTTGACGGTCGGGGTGGTAGTCGTTGCGGAAGCGTCTGCGCTGGTGGATTGGGCGCCCGCAGCGTTGCTGAAAACGAGCAAGCTGGCCAATAAGCCTGTGGCCGCCGCCTCTAATTTGAAGTTACGCATGTCTCTCCTCGGAAGAGCTCAATGTCGGTTGAACTCTACGCTTCTCTGAAACGCGCGCGCCTAGGAAAAGTTTCGTAGTCCGAGCACGAATGTACATGTCCGCTGGAACGAAGATTTACCAACTCTTTGACCTTTATCGCTTTGTTTACTGCGTTTTCCATATCTTGGTAAGCCGTGCTCTTCTACGGTGTTGGCATCGAACATCGCTAGATTCAGTAGGGAAACACCGAGGCTCCTCTCTTTGACAATCAAGGAAATCGCGAACACTCTTCCTGCTCGCATATGGAGAGCGGCATGGACCAGGAACTCCAGTTCCGTCCAGAGCTACGCAGGAAGAACTATGTTGGGGAAGAGTGCCGCGGGAAGAAGCCTTTTGCCATGCGCGGGAGAGCACGCCTTACAAGCGTGTGCCACTGAAGATGCTCCCATTTCGGTTCTGCGCTTCAGCGCCTCAGATTTTTGTTCCGCTCGCCCTTAGCGCCGAGGCAGGTCCAGCATCACGATATTCGAGCGCTCCTGCACTCGTTCGAGTACAACTTCGTGTCCGTCTGGAGAGAGGTCGAAATCGCGGATGTCGAAATCAGGAGCGAAGTTGGTCAACTGGCGCTCGGCGCCGGTTTTCAGATCAATGGCCCACAGATTTTTGTGCTGAATCTCTCCTCGCAACAGCATGAGCGTTTGTCCTCCAGGCAGAAAAGCCAGATGTCGAGCTCCCCGCGTTAGCGTAAGAGCTTGGAGGGCGTGCGGCGCGCCGTTGGGCATGACTGCCTTTACTGAAAACGTGGTGCCCACATCGGGCCCGGAAAAGATGACGAAGCTGCCGTCGGGCGACCATGCCGGATCGATCGAGTATTCCCGCACGAGAACAGCCGGCGATTGACCATCTAACGGCACGCGCAAGATGCGGGGGACACCATGTTCATTCGCTGCCGCTGTGATGGATCGCCCGTCTGGCGTCCACGCTGGATCACCCTGCAGATCGAGTGAGCTGGCGACAACGTGCGCATTCGTGCCATCGGGCTGCATCGCATACAAGAGTGCCTGCTCCTGTTTCCGGACGGCGAATGCCACTTGTTGTCCATCAGGAGAAATCGCCGGACCGCCGATGATTCGGGCGGCCTGGCTGCTCCACAACTCGGTGCTGGCTCCATTGGCGAGCTTCCAGATGCCCTCGTGATCACTGGTTCTAGAAACATAGAGAAGATAATTTGGGCCCAGCCGCGAGCAAAATCCGGTGCTGGTCGTGAGCGAGATCGAAGCCAGCGAAGTCGGCTTCAGTGAATCGCCGATCCGCGCACGCCAGAGTGTTCTTCTGGGAGTGGCGAGCGTGAGAACGAGGCGGCGGCCGTCTGTGCTGGCAGAGAGCGACGTGTAACGCTCAAAAGCGGAGGTCAGGCGATGTGGAATGCGGCGTTCCACGTCCATGCTATAGAGCGATGGCCCCGAGCCATCGGGATCGCTGGCCAAATACATCAACGTCCGTCGATCCAGGAGAACCGGATAGGTCACTCTCCCATTATGGGACGTAATTCGCTCAGGAGTTCCGCCCTGTGGCCGGATGCGCCAGATATCCAGC
>DATLKS010000925.1:0-3216 GCA_035538255.1 Terriglobales bacterium | reverse complement strand
CAGAACAGCATTCGCTGCAGACCGCGAGTACGGTCGGCAACACAGTTGTCTTCGAGAGCGCAGCTCTGAGGTATGAGGTACAGTCTCCAAAAAGCAAGTCCGAGAAATAGCACAGCCAGCACTATGAAGACGGGACGGTACAGTTCCAGAGCGGTCAGGTGCGCGATCCAAGCCCCTCCTATACCTAAGCTCAGCAGTAGAAGTGGTCCGACGCAGCAAGCAGACGCGCCGATCCCTGCCAGCACGCCGCCAAACAAAGCAGCCTTCGCATTGAGAGTGGATCGCATCTCCAAACTCTTTCCAGAGTCACTATAAACTCCGTACCATAGTACGGAGTCAAGGGAGGCGAAATGAAAGACTATCTGACCATCGGCACGCTGGCGGAACGCGCCGCAGTGAATGTCGAGACGATCCGTTATTACCAGCGGCGCGGCTTGTTGCAGGAGCCGGTGAAACCGCGAGGGGGATTCCGGCACTATCCGCTGGACACGGCAAAACGAGTCAGGTTTATCAAGCGAGCGCAAGCGCTCGGTTTCACGCTGGAAGAGATTGTCGGTCTGCTCGCGCTCGATGAAAAGAAAGCCTGCTTGGAAACGCGAGGAATCGCAGCTCACAAGCTGGGGCTGATTGAGCAAAAAATTGCGGACCTGGTGAAGGTGAAGAGGGCGCTGTCGCGACTCTTGCGTGCTTGCGATGTGTCGTCCGCAGGTGTGCCGTGCCCGATCATTCACCTTCTGAGCGATGACTGATGCTCCTCCCAACTCGTGCGTTCATGGCGAAGGCCGTTCTCAGGTCTTGTAAAGTCTGCTGATCACTCCAGAACGTTGTTCAACGGCCGAGAGGAATCTGTATGGATGCACCGACGCTGTGTGTTCGAGGTTCGGTGATTGGGTTGATAGAGCCGATCAGTTTGCTCGTTAAATTTCTTCTGACTCCAGGGCGGTACAAGGCGCGGTGATTTAGAACGTATGTGCCGGCTAGAAAACCTATTGACTGGCCAACGAGCACGTCGGAGGGGAAATGCTGGTGTGCCAGAATGCGGGAAATGCTGACAGATTCGGCAAATCCGTAGGCTGGAAGCGCAACATACCAGTGCGGGTACTCCCCGGCAATTACACGAGCAAACGCCATGCTGGCGGTAGCATGATGGGAAGGGAACGAAGAGTCAAATTCCCAGTGGCTGGTTCCAGCGGCCCAAAAATTTCCTCGTCCATTTCCCTGTAGCGGTCGTTGCCGATTCGACGCCATCTTTGTCACCAGGGTCACTGTTCCGGAGGCGAGGATGGCCTCTGCTCCAAGACGTCCGGTTTCAGCCAACTTTGGATTCTTTTCTGCCAAGCCAAGGAAGTAGATTCCCCCGCTTTCCGCACCGGTTGCATAGTACGAACCAAAGTTGGTGATGTTGTTGGCTATATCAGTCCGATTTGCATCTACGCCCAAAGCCCTTGACCCATCGGCATCGTAGGCGAGCGCCAGTCCGGTTGCGGCACTGAACGGCATCAACCAATAGGCATCTTTCGGATGAACTCGAAGCGGGCTGGTAAAGATGTCCTTTTCATCCTCACCCAGATCCTGAATGCAGCGAACCAGGTGCGTAATCCCACAGATTGGATCGCCCGTGGAGACGGCGGCGTTTCCCGCCATCGGCTGTGTGCTTGGTGAGGAAACATCGCTGCCTGTTCCGTGCCCGTTCATGCCCTTGTCAGGAGTAGTGCCGCTCTGTGCAAAGACATGCGATGCAGAAAGGGTAAAGAGGATAGATGCCGCAAGAGCAAGTATCCGAATCGGTGCGTTCATTCCAGAGGCCTCCAAAGGACAATTAGTTGTATGCGGTCCATAGCCTTGAGAAGGTTCCTGTTTCAATTGGAAGACCTCTCAAATCGTCCGAAACGCAGAGCAATCGTGGGCAGAACCAGCAGATTGAGCGCGGTTGAAGTGAACAGCCCGCCCAGAATGACGATGGCGAGCGGGCCTTCGATCTCCTGGCCCGGCGCGCTGCTGCGGAGTGCGAGTGGAAGCAGACCGAGAGCCGTTACCAGCGCGGTCATCAGAATCGGAATCAGCCTTTCCGATGCGCCATCGATGGCCGTGCGATAACCCCACTCTCTGCTTTCGATCGCAACCAGATGCTCGTAGTGCGAGATGAGCATGATGGAATTGCGTACTGTGATGCCAAAGAGAGTAACGAATCCAACCATTGCGCCAAGTGAGAGCATCCCTCCGCCCGCGAATACCGCCAGAACGCCGCCCACCAGGGCGAAAGGAAGATTTGCGAGCACAAGCAGCAGGTTGCGGGCGTTCATCAGGACAACGGAGAGCAACAGAACGATGCCCAGGGCCGCAAGAGACGCATGAGCCAACAGGTCCCGTCGCGACTGGGCTTGAGCCTCCGCCGTGCCGGTGAACTGGACGTAGTCACCAGGAGCAAGTTTTACTTTAGCGGCAATCTCTCTTTGCGCGTTGCGCACAAAATCCCCAGTGTTGCCTCCGGCCACGTTCAGGGTGATGGTCTGCACGCGGCGCGCGCCGTCATGCAGCACAGCGTACCGGCCCGAGGTCTCATAGACACCGGCAAGCTTGCCAAGAGGCACGTAGATGCCCTCCGGATTACGAAGAGGCAGTTCGGAGACGGCGTCCACACGGCTGCGCAGCGAAGGCGGCAGAATGACTGAGACGCCAAAGACGCGGTTGCCCTCATACACATCGCCCACCTGCTCGCCTTCATAGGCGGTGTGAATGTCCTCTAAAACGCCGACCGGTTCGAAGCCCCAATGCTGCAACTCGGGCTCCTGCAGCGCTACCGCAATTTCCGGCGTTCCGGGCGGCGACTGCATCTGGACCTCCCTGGCTCCCGGAACAGCGTTTAGCACTCGTGCTACCTGTTGCGCCTCCTCGTCTAACTGATTTCATGACAGCGTCGGCTCCCTCAGCTCCGACTACACTGGTTGCTGCTAAACGACCGTGAAGCTCGGGAGAAGGAGCCGAGCATGATGATTATAGGCTGTGACTTTCATCCCAGTTTCCAGCAGATTGCGTACGTAGAGCAGGAAACGGGGGAGTACGGGGAGCGGCGTTTGAGCCATCGCGGAGAAGCGGCAGCGTTTTACCGGTCTTTGGCAGGCAGGGCAGTGCGCATCGGGATGGAAGCAACGGGGAACGATCGCTGGTTCCATAAGCTGATGAGCGAACTGAGTCGTGAACTTCTTGTGGGGGACG
>DATLKS010000924.1:0-2820 GCA_035538255.1 Terriglobales bacterium | reverse complement strand
GAATCCCGGCGACCTTTGCCAGCTTTTCCCTTGCACCCGGTTTGAGCGTGTATTTATTTGTGTCGAACAGTACATCGGACATGTTGACGATCAGACCACGAGCCGAGTCGCGCGTCTGCAGAATCGAGTTGAGCTGTTGCTGCAAACGTTGACGTAGCTGCTCTTTCTGCTGTTCGGCTTGCTGTGCCTGGAGCTGCGCCTGCTGGGCCTGTTGCTCAGCGGCAAGACGCTGCTGCTCGGCCGCCTGTCTCTGTTGTTCCGCCTGTTGTTGTGCTTCGAGCGCCGCCTGTCGCGCTTGGTCTGCCTGTTGCTGAGCTAACTCTGCTTGTTGGCGCGCCTGCTGCGCCGCCTGGAGGTCCTGCTCGGCACGAGCATGCTGCCTTGCCTCCTGCTCTTTTTGCGCTTCCGCTTGTTGCCGCTGAGTTTCTGCCTCAGCGGCGCGCGCACGAGCCTCTTCGACACGCTGACGTTCGCGCTCTTGCGCCTGGGCTACCGATTCCTGTTCGCGCCGGCGCAGCGTGATCACGCGGGCGTCTTCCGCATTCTGCGCGGCATCGCGAGCTGCTGTCTCAACCGGCTTCCACTGTTTGCGGCGCGCATAGTCTTCCGCGCGATCAAGAGATGCCTGCGCCTTGGCCAGTGAGTCAGCGGCGTAACGATCAGCTTCTGCCGCCTGCGCGAGCCGCAAAGCGTTCCGAGCTTCCAGCAAGCCAAGAGGAACTTTGTGATGCTCGTGGTCCTCGCCCATGAGCGGTTTCAAGCCTTGAGCGCTCTCGGTCTTCGTGTATTGACCTCTCGGCAGGAGCTCGTACTTGGCTGTGACTTCCTCAATTTGTCCTTTCGTGTCAGGTAGGACCTTGTTCTCCATCACGACCACATCGCTCGGAGTCGTGACCGCGAAATAGGGCTCAGCAGTGACGATCAGTCCGAACGTCTGCAGGCCGGTGGTGACATCGAGTTGTGCATGATCTCCTTTTAACGGCAGTTCGCCGAGATTCTGGGCACGGCCTTCCGGGGTGATTGCCCACATCACATAGGTCAGGTACTCAGGACCAAATTGGGCTGGATCTCCGATTTTGTCGAACTTGGCGCTGATCACGACGCGCCCGTGGCGACTGTCTACGTGCGCGTCGCCCTTGGCTTGAGGCATGAGCGTGGTTCCCAACATGCCGATCTTGGTCTCGCCGCCGAGATGACGGTAATTTACTGCCTCAATCGTCCGGCTTACGACTTGCACTCTGAATACAGGAACGGTCTCGCCGCTTTGATTCGTCGTGGTGCCCTGCGCATAACCGTTATCCGGCTTCTGCTCAGCAGGCTGCGAAGTTGGATTCGGCACTTGGGCAAAAGCTAATCCACACAAGAGGACACATAGAGCTGGAAGTCTGATGTTCATGACCTACCCTCGAATTTCTGGTTTAGAAGGGGAACAGTACTTAGTCGCCTAGATGCTGTGAGGGGCGAAAAGGAGGGTTGAACAAGCGCATTCAGCGGATAGGAGGCAGGGTGTAAGCTGCTGAGCAGCAGCTACTTGGGCTGAAATCACGCGCTGCTCGCCGGGGCTGCACCTGTACTCGCTAGCGAGAAAATATCCGCGATATTATATTGACAGCGTTCTTCGCAGGAACGAGCCAAATTCCATGCTGCCACGACTGACCGTAGTTCTTATCGCTCTGATGGTTCTCGCCACATTCAGCTACTCTGCCGATACCTCTGTCCTGAAGCCTCCGCCGGGAGCAAAGGTCGCCATTGTCGAATTTCTCGATCTCCAATGCCCGGACTGCGCCAATGCAAATCCGCTGGTAAAGCAAGCAGCTAAGACGTACAACATTCCAGTTGTTCGCTATGATTTTCCGCTGCCAAAGCACAATTGGTCATTCGATGCGGCCGTGATTGCCAAGTATTTCGACAGTCAGTCAAAACAGCTAGGCGCCGCCTGGCGAGACTACTGCTTCGAAAACCAACCGGCGATTACGCCTGAGAACCTTCGCAGCAATGCGGAGAAATTTGCGGCGCAGAACAAGACCAGTTTGCCGTTTGTCATCGATCCCGATGGCAAATTTGCTGCACTGGTGAAGGCTGATTATGCCGTCGGACAGCGGGTCGGCATCGAGCACACGCCGACCATCTATGTGGTCTCGAACAAGTCCTACGGGAAGCCTTTTGTGGAGGTCGTTGACCGCTCCAAGCTTTACTCGATCATCGACGAAATGAAAAGCGAGGCTGGCGCTTCCAAGACCTCTGTGGCGAGACCAGCTAAGACAACGAAATTGGCCAAGAAGTAGTTTGCAGATGTGTTAATACAACGCTTGTAATCTCGCTAAACGCTTTAAATCCAGGTACATTCCCCAAGGTACAATCGCGGCCCTCAACTTTAGTCAATTCACCAGAAGTGCCGTTACGTTCGTTAGCTATTCGCGAGTCCTAAAGAAAGCTACCTTTGGACGTCATGTTGAAAGCTCTCCTCCTCACACGTGATCAGGAAGTTTTGCGTGTCATTCGGCGGGTGCTGGAGGCTGGCACGATTGAGCTGGAGACGGTCACGTCCACCGACGCGGCCCGCCAGACAATTGAACGGCGGAAGTTCGACGCCATCCTCATCGACTGCGACGACGTGCAGAGCGGATGCGACATCATCCGCGAACTGCGCAAGGGCAAATCTAACGCAAAGTCGATTGTGTTTGCGATTACCAATCGAGTCACCAGCGTCAAAGACGCCTTTGCGTATGGCGCAAATTTCGTTCTGGATAAGCCCGTTTCGGCAGATCGAGCTGCTCGCAGCTTGCGTGCCGCTCATGGCCTGATCCTGCGGGAACGCCG
>DATLKS010000923.1:0-3980 GCA_035538255.1 Terriglobales bacterium | reverse complement strand
CCACATGATAGCTTGCAATACTCAAAGGACAGCCCTCTACGTCCACCTTAGTCTCTCTGTATTCCTCTACCCTGTTGGCCGGGAGCTGCTCCCCGTTTGTGGCCGCCTTCGCGGAGCGTGTTGTGTCAACCAGGAGCCCTCTAAGTCCTGCTGCGATATCTTCGGCAATGGCGTCCTGTACGGCAAACGCATCTTCGATTTGCTGGTCGTATCGCTTAGCCCACATGCAGTGACCGGTCCGCGCATCGATCAGCTCGGCGGTAATGCGCGCATGCTTGCCGACTCTCTGCAGCGTACCGGAAAGCACATGGCTGGCCTTCAGTTGTTTGCCGATTTCCCATGGCGGGACAGCCTTGTCGCGGTAACAGAAAGTTGCCGAGCGTGGAAAAACCGTAAGGCCACGAATGTTCGAAAGCTCAATGATGATGTCTTCGACGATGCCGTTTCGTAGAAATTCGTTCTCTGGATCACCATTGAGGTTGTCAAAATATTGCACGGCGACCGCTTTTGTTGGAAGCGCCTCGGTTGCACGCACACGGACGGCGCCATCGCGCTTGAGTTGTAACAGATCACAGCGTAGCTCAGCGGCAGTTTGGTAGCGCAATGCCCGATCTTTCTGGAGCGCTTTGTCGATGATCTCGTCTAGACCCGGCGGCAAATCAGGATTCAGCTGCGTTGGAGCCGTAGGCGACTTGTGCAGAATCTCGTCCAGGACCGCTGCCCAGGTTCTGCCCTTGAATGGCGTCGTGCCGGTGATCATTTCGTACAAAACAATTCCGAAAGAAAAGAGATCGGAACGCGCATCCACGTCTTCTCCCAATGCCTGCTCGGGAGAGATGTAAGCCACGGTGCCGAGCATGCTGCCGGCATCCGTGAGATTCTCGGCAGAAGTAATAGTTGGCATCGGCACGCCTTCGGTTACCACACCACACTGTTGGTGTGCGAGCTTTGCCAAGCCGAAATCAAGGATCTTTGCCTGACTGCGGTGTGTCACAAAGATATTGGCGGGCTTAATGTCGCGATGCACGATTCCGCGGGAATGCGCCGCATCGAGGGCGTCTGCGATCTGAGTGCCCAATTCCAGCGCACGTTCCGTGGGCAGGGGCTTGCCGTCGATCAGTCGTTCGAGGGTTGCGCCTTCAAGGCATTCCATCACGATAAAGCTGGTACCGTGCTCTTCGTCCACTTGATGAATTGTGCAGATGTTCGGATGGTTCAGTAGCGCTGCAGCGCGAACCTCGTGCAGGAATCGTTTCATGATGTGGGGCTCGCTGCAAAACCGGTCCGAAATGAACTTCAGCGCAACCTGACGGCCAAGCTTAAGATCTTCTGCCTCATACACCACACCCATCCCGCCGCCACCAAGCTTCCGCAGGACGCGGTAGTGCGAAATGGTGTCGCCAATCAATGGGGCTCCAAAAACGGCGTCATTATAAGCCCGCTTTCTTGCGATGCCGAGCGTAAACCGAAAGAGAATGAGACGCGCATACCGATTTCTTTGGTGTGGTGGGAGTTCGATTCTCGTAGCGGTTGGTGCTCCGACTGTTCCCAAACTAAAAAATACCTGTAGCTAATCGCTCGCCTCGAGGCCAGGATGGATTCGCTGTTCTCCTTTCCTGTCAAGTAGGGCCTGTGGCCCGCGAAAGCTCATGAAAATCACTCCGAGTCGAATGCAGAATAGGACTCGGCTCGGAGCGGCGAGATCGACCCTACAGTGGAGAAGTTGAGACTGTTTTCCTGTCTGATCCGGAGTGTGCGTGGTTGAGCGAATAATTGGGCGTTGTCTCTTCCGTCCTGTGGAAGCGGCGATAGCCTGTGACCCTGGTTAAGGAACTCGCAGCACGCTCTCTGCTCCCACCAGGAGGAAAGTTATGTCTTATAGGATAGCGGGAATCGATGTGCACAAAAAAATGTTGGCTGTGGTGCTGGCCGACGTTGCAGTCCAAGGCGAGTACTAGTTTGAACGGCGCCAATTTGCTAGTAACCCTGAGCATCTGCGATTGCTGGCCGAATAGCTGATCGAGCAGCAGGTTGAGGAAGTAGTGATGGAATCGACGGCGCAATATTGGAAACCCGTCTGGGGAGCACTGGAACGGTACTGGAAACCGTCATGCCAAAAGCGAGAAGACGCGGGCTCGATGTCTGGAAAACTCCATCTGGCGCAAGCACAATCGAATCGTGGACAACGCGGACGCAAGAAGGACTTCCCGGATGCCGAACGTTTGGTGAAGCGGCTGGTGGCAAACGAACTGACTCTGAGCTTTGTGCCCGATGCCGAACAGCGGCTGTGGCGGACGGTCACACGGCGAAAGTACCAGCTCACACGCGAGCACGTGCGATTGCAAAACCAACTGGAGAGTTTGTTAGATGAGTGCCACATTAAATTGTCCGACTTGGTTTCAGATCTTCTGGGTGTGAGTTCGCGACTTATACTGCAGGCGCTGGCAGAAGGGGAGACGAACGCAGCGGTTCTGGCGGCCATGGCCGATAAGAAGTTGCGTGCGACGCAAGCACAACTTCGCGATGCGCTGGGCGCCTGCACAGACTTCAAATCTATCTACCGCCGGCTGCTGAAGATGTTCCTGGAGGAGTTACAGTTGATCGACCAGCAGATGAGCCAACTGGACCATGAATTAGCCACTCTGCTCAGCCGACACCAAGATGCGGTCGAGCACTTGGCGGAGGTACCTGGTCTAGGCGTGGACTCAGCGCAGCAAATCATTGCCGAGGTCGGTGCCAAGGCAGTGACATTTCCTTCTGGCACGGCGGCGACGCTCCGGATACTCCGCACCTTTCCAAAGCATCATCTGTTTTTTCGCGACAATCAGAAATGAAGATTGGCTCAATCGTCATCCGCTGCTATGAATTCGACAAGATGCTGAAGTTCTGGCAAGCAGCCTTGCGTTATGTACCGCGCGATCCAACTAATGATGGCTCGTGGGCAGTGCTGCGCGATCCTAAAGGCCGCGGACCAAACATCTCTTTGCAGCGCGTCGCAAAAAAGCGCGCAAACAAAAGAAGTGACCTGCATCTGGACCTCTACACGGATGACCGCGAGGCGGAAGTCGAGGGGTTAATCGCGGTTGGAGCGAAGCGTTACCCATGGAGATACCGTCCAGCTGACGACTTCGTTGTATTGGAAGATCCGGACGGCAATCTTTTCTGTGTAGTGCAAAAGGGGATGCGATCACATTGACGCTGGCGCTGGTCTGATGCCAGCACCCGGTCAATGCCTGGCGGGACGCGGCGGTTTTTCGGATTTCGGTTTAGGCATTTTTGAAAGTCCTTCCTCGAACTTCGCGATCAAGGCCGCTAGGGCTTCCGGCTGCTCATGCGTGGTGAGATGACCGCCGGGCAACCGCTCGATGGCCAGGCCGGGTTTCCCCAGTCGTTCTTGCGCGAGATAGACCTGTCGGTGTTCAAAGGGATCTTGGCTGCTGCCACCCACCAAGAACGGGAATTGATCGCGATAGACGGTGAAAAGACGACCGAAGTCGAGCCGATCGCCTTGCGCCTTGTGATCAGCCACGAAGCCTGCGGCGGCGGCGAGGTAGAACAGGCCATCGTGGCGGTCTAGGGCGCTGTGAAGCTCGCGAATCTCGGCATCAGTCACCTGATAGTCTTTGGACCACATCACCCCCACCATCATTCTGAACAGGGTGAACGAACGTCCCAGGCGCTGCCGTGCCCGGTCAGGGAGGCGGCGCAAAACTGGCGTAGTGAACCACGGGTGCGTGTGCCCATCCGTGAAGAGCCCACCATTGAAGATGAAGACGCCGCGTATGTCCGGCCCGCCCATGTGTTCCCCCCGCTCGGCGCGCTCAAGCCGGCGTCGCAGATGCTCCAAAACCACAAGCGAGGAAAAGTCGAAGGCGACCAGCGTCGTCGACCGGACTGAGAGATCCCGCCAGATCGCCTCGACGAGATCAATGCGTTCGGCGGTGGAGTAGGCATAGTCTTTGGGCTTGTCGCTATCGCCC
>DATLKS010000922.1:0-8166 GCA_035538255.1 Terriglobales bacterium | reverse complement strand
TAAAGTTTGAGCCGCGTCCGGAAAGGAGAATGCCAAGACGAGCCATCGGCTACGAGTAGATCACCTTACGGTCGCCTTTGACGATGCGGCCGATGGTGTGGCCCTTTTCATTGGCACGATCGAGAATCGTCTGAACCCGCTTGAACTTGTTAGCAGGCACGATCAGGATCATACCAATTCCCATATTGAAAGTACGCAGCATCTCATCCTGATCGACGTTGCCGAGTCTCTGAAGGTGAGTGAAGACAGGCAGCACCGGCCACGATCCGAGCTGGATGTTCGCCGCCGTCCCTTTCGGAAGCACACGAGGCAGATTTTCGGTAATGCCACCGCCGGTGATGTGCGCCATAGCGACAACGGCTTCGGCCTCAATGAGTCGGCGGACGACCGGCCAGTAACTCTTGTGCGTGCGCATAAGCTCGGCTCCGGCTTTGTTCTTGATCTCGCTCACGAAGGTTTCCGGCGTATAGCCTGCGACCTCGAAGAAGAGTTTGCGCGCGAGCGAGTAGCCGTTGGTGTGGAGTCCGGTTGAGGGCAATCCAATGACGACGTCGCCGATCTCTACACGCTCGCCGGTAATAATGCGATCGCGATCGACCACACCCACTATGAAACCTGCGATATCGTACTCGCCGTCGGAGTAGAACCCCGGCATCTCCGCGGTTTCGCCGCCGATCAGGGCACAGCCGTTTTGCCGACATGCATCGGCGAGTCCGGAAACGACTTTTTCTGTCACGTCCGGATCGAGCTTTCCGCTGGCGAAGTAGTCAAGAAAAAATAGGGGTGTCGCGCCCTGCACGGCAATGTCGTTGACGCAGTGATTCACCAGATCGGCGCCGACCGTATGATGCAGGTTCATCTCGAATGCGACCTTCAGCTTGGTACCGACGCCATCGGCGCTCGAAACCAGCACGGGATCGCGATATTTCGACCCCAGCGCGAACAGTCCGCCAAAACTCCCGATATCGCTAAGAACATTACGTGTAAAGGTCTTTTGGGCGAGATATTTTATGCGCTGCTTGGCGCGATCAGCGCGGCTGATGTCTACGCCTGCGTCGGAGTAAGTGATAGGACGGCGAATCTTCTTCTGCGCTGTGGATTGGGCCAAGCAGTCGGGTCCTTCATGAGGAATTGCGTGACAGGAATGAAAAGTGTATCACCTGACGCAGAGCAGCAATCCGGTGCGGCGCCAGCGTGTTTGCGTCACATGGCTCAATGCCGATGCGTAGAGACGCACCTGATGTAACCAGCTCGGATCGAGCCAGGCGGAGGTGGGCGCGTCGTACGACCAGAACACGATCAAGGGTTCGCCGATAACGTTGACGACCGGGAGGGGTCCCCAGTAGCGGCTGTCCTCAGAGTTGTCCCGATTGTCCCCCAACACGAACAAAGAGCCTGCAGGAATTCGCCGGGGCGAGATGTTCTCCTGCCACGACCAGCGTCGCATAGCGTGTATGCGGGCGTAATCTTCGGGCATGCGTACACCGTTCACGTACAAGAAACCGTGATGAATTTCCACCACGTCTCCCGCAACAGCAATCACTCTCTTCAGATAGATTTCACTCGGTTCCACCGGGCTGCGGAAAGCAACGATCTCTCCTGGCTTCGGGGTGCGCCACTGCGGCAATCGATATCGCGTGAACGGGATGCTTGGCCCATAAGGGAGCTTCAACAACACGAGATGATCGCCCACCAGTACAGTTCCTTCCATCGAGGGAGTCGGCACCATCCCGATTTCCAGCACGAATAAAAACAGAAGCGCCGCCAAAGCTGCAGATAACAGTAAGACTCGCCCTTTCGGTCTTGAGAACGGCGAATGATTGCGGCGCTTCACGCGGTGGCTGCTCGGAACCCTTGCGGAATTTACAGGTTGTAGGACTGCAAGGGTGGTTCCGGAATCGGGCAGGGAGTTGAAATTCCGGAACAAGGAATCACGCGCAACCACCGATCCCGACCTGCTTGCGTTGGGGTGCAAGTAATGAAGCTCCAGACAGCTAATGTCAATTCTGAGCTGCTGGTCGGGAGCTTGAAATCGGAGATTGCACTTAGAGACAGAAAAATCTGCGGTTGCACTCGTAACGAAGGTGAAAGCACCTGCGGGAAACTCGGCAGCAGATTGATTCTAACTTTTCCGGCGGTCGCTGGTGCGACGATCGTGCGCCTCTGCCCGCGCATTCTTGCGGCGATCGGCCCCGCGCCGCTCGCTGATGCGCCGGTCGACTTGCGGCCAGGTGAGCTCGGGCATGGCCTGAAACCGATCTACCCGGGCGGCGACTCCGTATCGGCCTCCGGTGCGCGCGTTCTCAACGCGGTTTACGATGGCATGGCAACAGACCCACTTTGCCGCATCGCCCGTAACCTCCTTGGGCAGGATCATCACTATATCCACCGGGCTGCCTTCGGTCACGCTGGTGGCACACTCCAGAAATATGCCAGACTGGCTGAGATTTACCGCCTCGGCCGGAATGGCCTCCGCTCCGGCATGGACCTTGGCCGGAACCTTTACTGCCTTCCGCGGGGCATTCCTCTTTTCTGGTTGTGGTGAAACCATTGGCGAATCTCCTATGAATTGCCGTTTTCTGCAGGAAGCTGACGCAGGATACGCCAACTCGGGGCGAATGTACATACAATGCAGCTTTGCCTCCGTCACTATAAATCAGGAGTCATTTTGCCCATGTTTACATCGCGGCCCATCGGATTCGTGAGCAGTCCGTACAAGCAGGCAAACGAGGTTCCCAGAGGTCTGGGCGCTAAACATGATGCGGACGGCGTGCTCAAGATCCTGCCAGAGTTTGCGGCGGGACTTAAGGATATCGAGGGGTTCTCGCACCTCATCGTCATCTGGGAGTTCGACCGATCCAATGGCTTTGAATTGCTCGGCACGCCGCCCTCAGACAACCGACCACACGGCGTCTTTGCCACGCGATCTCCGCGGCGTCCAAACCCAATTGGCTTGACGGTCGTCGAACTTATTCGGCGCGAAGGTACTGAACTCTATGTGCGCGGCGTGGATATGCTCGATGGAACGCCGATTCTCGACATCAAACCCTATCTCTCAAGTATTCCCTCGGAAAACCTGCGCCGTGGCTGGCTAGCAGAGGCCGAAGCGCGACAGCGGCCATGAATGGTTGCAGTCGATGGAGCATCAGGAACAAACATAGTCCGAATATGCGTGTGCTTGGCATGCAGTTGATACGGATGAAGCGTTCAGGCGACCTGTAAGGCGGGCCGAAACCTTGATAGTCAGACGTCGCCACTCGCGAGTTGAACTGGGAAGAGCATTGATTGCCACCAATTCGTCTAACCAGTCTTCTGCTGATAGCTCCGCCTGTTCTGACCCGAACAACTCCGACACGGCGCTGAAGAATGCTGCCAACTCCTGCTCGGCCATCTTTACTAGGTCGCGGCAAGTAGAATTCTGATTTGCCGGCGGTTTCTTAAACGCGAGTTGATTCATATTTCTAACCTCCCAAAAACTGAACGAAACCGCAGATGCCTCGTAGTCTCGATTTGCGGTTGTCGTTAGGCGTCTATGCTGCCCGTGCGGTTGCGAAATAGTAAGCCTGGTCCAGATCGGGAATGAGCGCGGGCTGGCTCGGGTGCCATCCCAGACGTTCCCGAGTTTGCACGCTTGAAGCTGGGCAGTCGAGACCGACGAAATTCGCCAGCCAGCCGAAATGGTCGGCTGCCTCCTCGGACGATTTGGCGATGACCGATACGTTCAGGCGGCGGCCGATTACCTCAGCGATCTTCCGGAACGGGACGCCCTCGTCGGCAACGCCGTGATATACGGCTCCTGCGGAACCCCGCTCCAGCGCGAGTCTGTAAAGACGAGCAGCATCGAGCCGATGCACCGCAGGCCAGCGGTTAAGACCGTCACCCACGTATGCCGAGACACCCTTCTCACGGGCGATGGCTATGAGACGCGGAACGAAGCCGTGATCGCCTTCGCCATGGACCGACGGCGGGAGACGCAGGACCGATGCGTGTACGCCACGCATGGCCATCGCGAGCGCCGCGTCTTCGGATTTGCGCGCGAAACTGGGATCGGGGACATCGTCTTCGGTTGCGAGCGCGCCCCGGCGTTGAACGAGCAAGGTCCCGCCAGTGACGATTAAGGGGCACTCAGAACCTGCGAGCGCAGCGCCGAGCGTCTCAATGGCCCGCCGATCTGTCTCAGCCGCAGCCGCGTAGTTTGACCAGTCGTGGTTGAAGCCCGCGTGAATCACGCCGTCAGCATCAGCTGCTCCGCTGCGCAGGCTCTCGGAATCTTCGAGAGAACCGCGATGTACTTTGGCTCCTGCTCTGTCAAGGGATCCTGCCGCCGTATCCGAACGAGCGAGGGCGAGCACCTGATTCCCTGCGTTAATCAGTTCCTGAACAATGGCAGAACCGATAAAGCCCGTTGCTCCGGTAACAAAAATCTTCATACATTGCTCCTTCTCGTCAACTCGTTGATGTTTCAAAATGACACTTCTGCGGCTGCATCAATGTCCGGGGCCTCTGCCGATTGTGTCGAGATCGGCGAGTACTTCAGAAATATCGAGCATCGGAGCCTGAAGATTCTCGCGAAGATGGTCTAGGGAAGAAGTTCCTGGAATCAGCAGAATGTTGGGCGAGCGCTGGAGGAGCCAGGCAAGCGCAATCTGCATTGGAGTGGCTTTAAGCGACGCTGCGGCGGCATCGAGGGCCGACGATTGTAGAGGCGTAAAGCCTCCCAGCGGGAAGAACGGAACATACGCTATGTTCTGCGCGGCGAGGAAATCGATGAAGGCATCATCGCTTCTTTGTGCCACATTGTAAAAATTCTGTATGCAGACAATTTCCGTAATGGTCCGCGCCTCGGCGAGCTGGGTGGGACTAACGTTGCTGAGGCCGATATGTTGAATAAGCCCCTGGCGCTTGAGTTCAGCGAGCACAGTCACCTGTTCCGCAATTGACTCCTCGGACGGTTCCGAGAGTCCTCCAATTCGAAGATTGACGACATAAAGAGTATCGAGGCCAAGATTTTTCAGGTTGTCATGAACTGCGTCGATGAGCTCCTGGCGGGAAAGAGCGTGAATCCAGGACCTATCTGCACCTCGACGGGCACCCACTTTAGTAACGATCACGAGGTCATCCGGATAAGGATGAACCGCCTGCTTAATAAGTTGATTGGTCACGTGTGGACCGTAGTAGTCGCTGGTGTCGATGTGGTTTACTCCGGATCTATCGCCTCGCGCACAACCGCAATAGCGGTGCTAACATCGCGTGGCGGCCCAAATACCTGTGGACCAGCAAGTTGCATTGCGCCGTATCCCATGCGATTTAGAGTCATCGATATTCCAGGCAACGTGAAGCTTCCGGCGAGAATGGTTTGTTGAGTCATTTGCTCCTCCTGTCCTATCGTCGTTTATGTCGGACCATGAAATTTATGATTCGGTGAAGAAGCTAGAAAGACTCTCCCACGAATCCTTCGCTTTTCTTCCAGAGAGCTTCGGCGTTGGTTGGGTCCAGCGCATACGCCCGAACTCCTTCGCTGACCACGGTGATGGGAACGTCGTCTGGAACGATGTCGCCGACGTGACAATTCTCGCAATAACGGCCACCAATCTCATCAGCCGGAGCAACGACACCGGCCCACACTGAGGTCGCGGCGCCTTGCGGAACCGTCTTCCACTGGAAGGGACCTTTGCCCTGTGCGGCAAGTTGCTCATTGATTTGCGCAAGCAGTTTTTCAATGCGACCAGGTTCCGTATAACGACTCAGCTCCGTCTGTATGCCTCCCGGATGCACGGCAGCAGCGCGTACGCCACGTCCGCGATGTCGCTTGTCGAAGGCAACGGCGAAGAGGATGTTCGCGGTCTTGGAGCGGCCGTACGCAACAAAAGGCTCATACGGCGTGCGTTCAAAATTGGGATCTTGCAGGTCGACATTTGAATAACGGTGGCCGGAGGACGACAGGTTGATCAGCCGCCCACCTGCGCGGATAAGTGGCGCAATCCGGTTGACGAATAAAAAATGTCCCAGGTGATTGGTGCCGAATTGGGTCTCAAAGCCGTCCACCGTATGGCCAAACGGAGTAGCCATTACTCCCGCATTGGCAATGATCACATCGAAGGGTTCGCCCTTTGCTATCAGTCGGTCAGCGCAGGCACGCACGCTCCTAAGACTCGCAAGGTCGAGCTCGATCAGCTCGAAGCTTCCGCCGTTGGCGGCCGCGTCCTTTTGCACCTGTGCTGTTGCTGCTCGAGCTTTGTCCAAATCCCGTGCAGCGCCTACAACCTGCGCGCTGTGCGCTGCCAAAGACCGAGCGGTCTCAACTCCGAGTCCGGCCGAAACGCCGGTTACAAGAATCCGTTTTCCGGCGAGATTGATCCCGGCCAATACATTTTCAGTGGTTGATGTGGCTCCAAATGTGGTTGGTGTTGCTACGAATGTGCTTGCCATTTATTCCTCCTGTACCCCTTGGTGCCGCTTCGGTATTGACGGCCTGCCACCACTTCCAGTAAAACGGAGAGTGTCTCCGAATTAGATACAGGCATAAGATAAACGGAGAATGCCTCCGGTTGCAAGTTTTTTGTGAGTACAGCTACAAAGATGAAGACGGCTACGAAACGTTCGCAGTCCACTGATCGAAAACCGCGCACGGATGCTCAGCGCAATCGCGAGCGCATTTTGGAAGTCGCAAAGGAGGCATTCACGCGGTCGGGCGCGAACGCCAGTCTTGATGACATCGCCAAGGATGCACGTGTGGGAGCAGGAACTCTGTATCGCCACTTTCCGACGCGCGATGCACTAATCGAGGCGGTCTATCGCACTGAAGTAGAAAAGCTCGCCGCAGCAGAGCGGAAATTCGCCGAGTCCATGTCTCCAATTGAAGCGTTGCGCGCCTGGATGTTGTTGTTCGTCGATTACATCGCTACAAAGCAGATCATCGCCCCCGCACTGAATACCTTCGTCGGAGGCCCTTCGAAGCTGTATGAAGGATCCCGCGCTCAGATCCAGGGAGCGATCGACGCGTTGGTGAAGCGCGCAATCAAGAGCGGAGACATGCGCAAAGACCTTGACCCATTTGATCTACTTCGAGCGCTCGTCGGCGTCTCCAACGTGGCGTCCACGCCTGACTGGCAGCAAAGTGCCAGGAGACTAGTGGATATCCTGATCACCGGTTCGCGGCCAACCAAATAGACACACCAGAGGGTAAGGGGACTTGAATCGGAACTAGACCCAACCCGGGAATTGCCGGGTTCATTTCAGAAGTCCATGCTGGTTAGGACTTACTTTCGGATGGCCCATGCGAGACCATCCGGCTCTCCGCCGACATCAAGTCGGCCGATCACAGCGAAAGTTTTCAGGTCGAGAACAGCGACATAGTTATCGGGAGAGCACGCAACGAATGCGCGGGGGGCGTCTGGATCCATCAAGATTCCAGCTGCACCATGGCCAATGTCCACACGCTTAAACTCCTTCCGCAATGCGGCATCGTAAACGACTAGATCACCTCTTCCCAAACTGGAAATCAGTATGAGTTTGCCATCGGGAGTGAACTTCAGCCGGTTCGCGCTGAAGATCTTTGCATCGAGAGTGGACGTCACTTGCTTGGTCCCAATGTCGATGATCGATAGCGTGCCGTCCTGCGCATTCGCTGTCCACAATTCGCGCCCATCGGGCGAGACGTCGAAACCTTCGTCGCCTTTGCCCACCGGAATAACAGTTTCATTCCAGTCCATGCGCGGTTGACCTCCGCCTGGGGGAGGAGGATTCGGTGCGCCGGCCAGCGGCCGCATTCCTGGTGGAGGTCCCATCGGCGGCAGGGTAACTTTCTCCAGAATGCTGACCGTCGCGGAGCTAACGTTTGTGGTGTAAATCTGCTTCTCGTCTGCTGTGACGTAGATCATGTGAGTACGGTTCTGGCCGGTACCCATAATCCAATCGAATCTGGCACTTGCCGGATCATAGCGCGCAACCACCTTTGCGCCTTCGGCCGTGAACCATATTTTTCCGCCGACGAACGCCAGTCCGTGAGGTCCATTTAAGGCTCCGGTATCGATATCGGGCAGCGCTTTCTGTGCGACCAGATCGATGACGGAAAGCGCATGATATCGACCACCTCCATATATCGACACGTAGGCTGTCTTCCCATCCGAAGACGCAATCACTTCATGTGGGTCCGGCCCCACCGGA
>DATLKS010000921.1:0-1725 GCA_035538255.1 Terriglobales bacterium | reverse complement strand
GAACCCGAGATGGAGGGTGACGAGGGAGTAGAGGATTCCAATGGAGTCATTGGCCCCGATGGTTCGAATGCGTTCAAGCTCCCGGTCGTGGAAGTCGTAAACGCTCAGGCTTTCTATTTCGCCCATTGCGTCATTGACGATGACGAGACACTCATCCCAGCCCGAGGTGTATGCCGCGCTGGCTGCGTGCGCCAGGTGGTGGCCTACCGGAAAGACCTTCTCCTCCGGGAGACCAGGAAGGTCACGCCGCACCTGTGCCAGAAGCGCATCGCGGGAAAAGACCTGCCGGTACTGATCGGCTGAGATTGGATCCCGACCATAGAGGTCGCGATAGGGCTCATAGTCGAATGCTTGAGCCAACTCGTCGATCTCGTCGATCGAAATGCCTGCTTCGCTGAGGCAGAACCGGATCGCATCGATCGGAAACTTGCCGCTGTGTTTCTCGCGATTGAATCGCTCCTGTTCAACCGCAGCAATCACCGTGCCGTCGATGACAAGGGCGGCGGCGGCATCCATGCCCTGGGCAATGCGGTATTCCCGTGTCTCGAGACCGGGCCAATGCGTCCGCTTGAAGGGGACCGAATTCTCTAACCCACTGATTCCCAATACAATCATGGCTTTCCTCGACGAAGCGAAAGCACAAGCCGGGACCCAGCCGGCTCGAATCGTGGGGAAGAACGATGTGACTAGGCAGCCATTGTAGCCCAGCCTTATGTGCGGCGCGATAACAAGTTAGTAAGCAAATTGCTAAAACGAACGGGTTATAGTCCGCCTCATTCCGGGCAAGCCAAATGGCAGGGGGTTCTGAAGAACGGTATAGATTTCATCTTCAAGCCTTCGTCCGCGCCGAGCGCATGGCCGATTACCTGCATCCTCTCAATGGCGCTGACTCTGGCCCGCCAATGCCGGGGACGAACCCGACGCCGCCTCAGGCGCCGCAAGTCTAGAGCTCATCGCAATGCCTTGGTAGTTCCTTCGAAAGCGGATGCATGCCGCGTCATCTCGCCTTCCGGAGTGTTCCAGGCGAATGGATCACAGAAGTGCTGCTCCTCAGCACGCTCCAAATCGGCTTCCCAGGCGCTGGTGCAAACCGTGGCGAAGCAGTTTAGACAGATGGAGTCGGTTGTGCCGTGTCGATTGGGCCGATGCGAGAAACAGTTCCGATTGGGCTTGACCATGAATCTCTCCTCAAAAAATGCGGCCCGCATTCTCGTAGAGAGACCACATGGACGGGAAGCAGCGGAATCAGTGATCCGGCGGCGGCCCTGCTAGGGAATACCCTCGGGGAGAATGGGATTAACATAGGCCACCGAGAGGCCCCAACAAGTGATTTGAGTCACTCGGCTGCACAACCTTGGTGCATATTCTCTAGAGCAGATAAAAACATGGTCCAATTGTCACCTGAAGTTAACAGGCGTCCCGAGTCGAATGAACCAGGGGGGAGACGCGATTCGATTTGATTGCACAATCGGCTCGGACCCGCGGATCAACCGTTTCCGCACGGTACAAAACGGCCTCTCAGAATGGTGCTCTTGCTCCACGTCCGGTGGGAGACCACGTGTCGGTAGAATCACCCAGCTGAGCTCTCATTCAGCTTCCGGGATCGTCCCAAGCGGCGCGGAGAAGAACTTCGGAAGGCGCGTGCGGAGCTTTGTGGCTGTGGGTGCTGATGGAGGAACTCGCCGAGACGGGCGAGGCACTCGAACACCGCCCTTCTTCCGAATC
>DATLKS010000920.1:0-3630 GCA_035538255.1 Terriglobales bacterium | reverse complement strand
ATTGCTCGGAATGGTGGGCAAGGCGGAACGAGGTCCGGCAGCGATCGAGGCGATCAGGGAATTCGGTGCCGTTTATTTGATGGCGGTCGGTGGCGCGGCCTACCTGGTATCGAAGGCGATTCACGGCGCGCGTCGGCTGGCGTTTGACGATCTCGGAATGGAAGGAATCTACGAATTCGACGTACGCGACATGCCCGTCACTGTTGCCGTAGATGCAAAGGGAACCAGTGTGCACCAGACCGGCCCGGCTGAATGGCAACGGCGCATCGCGGAAATTCCGATTCTGCAGTGAACAGTCGGAAATGAACGGACTCGGCGCCCAGTGGTTGGCGTGAAGGAGGTTCCTTCCACTGCTCACTCCTTCACTTGGCCATCGTCTCCATTGCTGTCCACCTGCTGGCGTAATCGGGCCCTTTTGATAGCATGACGCGCGACTCTGCCCGTGTGGTTCATGCGCTCGGTGGAGCGGATCCTTACCGCCCGACTCTTGCGATTGCAGGAACTGCGCCATGGATTCTTCGGCCCTGATGTTTCCCGCCTAGCGCCCATCGGGATTCGCCTTGCCGATGGCCCCCCAATTGCGTAATTTTCGAATAACGAGGTCTCGGACCAGACGGTTCAATGCTTTTAGCATACCGTTCTGGTCGCGGCGCCTTTCTTTTGGAATACAATACTCCGAGTTTGGCGCATTATGGAGGCCGGCAATGTACGAAGTCATTCTCAAGCGCTTCGAATCGCCTGACGAGATCCGCGTCTTTGAAAAGGGCAAATTCGAACTGGTCAAGATCGGCGGAATGACCATCGGCCGCGCCACCTACGAACCTGGCTGGAAGTGGTCAGAGCATGTCGGCAGGGCGCTGGGTAGGAAAAGCTGCGACGTGGAGCACGTCGGCTTCGTCGTCTCAGGCCGGGCTACGGCCGCCATGGACGACGGCCGTATCTTCGAAATGAAGGCCGGGGATGTTTTTTATATCGAGCCCGGTCACGATAGCTGGGTGGTCGGCGATGAGCCCTACGTCTCGCTGCACCTGCTCGGCGCCAGCGATTATGCCGCGCACAAGTGATGGCGCGAGTTGGCTGACCGGCAAACTGCTGGCCAGCTAACCGAACTTCCGCAGAAGTAGCCTGAGTACGGGAAAATTTGACTACTTTGATTCGTTCTTTTCCCGGACCGGCTGGAGCAAGCGCGTTTGTTTCCGGGACTGAGTTGACGGGAGTGGTTGTTGAACGCTTCAAAAGTCGCGTGTAGTGAAGACCTACCCTCTTGCAAGGGGGAAGAAGATCGGTAGGATAAGCGGCATGTATGTGCGTCGCTGCTATCGGCAGAGGAACGGGAAGCGGCATGCATATTGGGCGCTGGTTGAGTCCTATCGAACGGCACGAGGTCCGCGGCAGCGGGTCGTAGCTTATCTTGGGGAACTTGATGAGCGTGGTCGAGTCGGAGTGCACCAGGCGGCACAACCGGTATCCACATCGCAAGGGGATTTATTCGAGCAGTCGACCAGTCCGGAGTGGGTAGAAGTAGATATTCGGGGTGTGCGTGTGGAACGCAGCCGTCAGTTTGGTGGCTGTTGGCTGGGATTAGTGCTACTACGCCAACTTGGCCTTCTTCAACTGCTCGATGAGCTGTTGCCGCATGGGCGGGAAGAGATCAGCTGGAGCGTAATGACCCAGACTCTGGTACTGGGGCGGCTGGTGGATGCCTCCAGTGAGCTGCGCCTGGCCGAACACACCTATGAAGCCAGCGCGCTGTCGTAGTTATTGGGAGTGGCGTCGCAGAAGGTAAACGAGGATCGACTCTATCGGACCCTGGATCGTTTATTGCCGCATAAGACGGCCCTGGAGAAGCATCTTCAGCAACGTCTGGGCGAGCTGTTTGAACTCGACTATGACTTGCTGCTGTATGACGTCACGAGCACGTATTTCGAGGGCGAAGCGGCCGCCAACCCGCAGGCGCAGCGCGGCTACTCGCGCGATCATCGTCCGGACTGCAAACAGGTCAACATTGCTATGGTGGTGAGCCGGAGTGGGCTGCCTCTTGGCTACGAAGTATTCGCCGGCAACCGCAGCGACGTCACCACGGTCGAAGAGATCGTCGCCGCGATGGAGAGCAAGTACGGTCAGGCCAACCGCATCTGGGTGATGGATCGGGGCATGGTTTCAGCCGAGAACGTGGAGTTTCTCAAGAAGGGTGGGCGACGCTACATCCTGGGTACTCCCAAGAGCATGCTGCGCAAATTCGAGCAGCAGTTGCTGGAGGAGACATGGAAGGAGGTTCACACCGGGTTGGAAGTGAAGTTGTGCCCAGCTCCCGAAGGACAGGAGGTCTTTATACTCTGCCGCAGCGCCGAGCGGCGCTTGAAGGAGCAAGCTATGCACGCTCGCTTCGAGCAGCGCATTGAACAGAAGCTGGAACAGATGGCTGCCAGTTGCCGGCAACGCCGGCAAGATCCGCTGCTGCTGGCTCAGCGACTGGGCAAGCTGCTGGGACGCAATAGCCGCGCTGCAGGATTATTTCGCGTGCACATCAAGACCGACGCACGCGGCGGAGCTCATCTGGAGTGGAGCAAGCGAGACGATTGGCGCGATTGGGCCAGGCTGAGCGAAGGCTGTTATTTGCTGCGCAGCAACGTCATCGATTGGAGCGGCGAGGAACTCTGGCGTGCCTACATGCAACTGACCGAGGCCGAAGCGGCATTCCGCATTCACAAAAGCGATCTGGTTCTGCGCCCGGTCTGGCACCATCTCGAGCGTCGCGTGCAGGCTCACATTCTGGTTTGCTTTCTCACCTATGTGCTCTGGAAAACACTCGGCCAGCGGTGCCACGATGCAGGACTCGGAGACGAACCGCGAAAGATCTTTGCCGAGCTGGAGCAGATCTCGCTTGTCGACGTGGTCTTGCCCACGCGCACTGGCATCTCGATCCGAAAGCGATGCGTAAGCCGACCCACTGAACATCAAGCTATCTTGCTCCAGCGACTCGGGCTGGACTGCCGACCTGCATCGAATTTGCAGATTTGTAGTGAAGACTTCACTACCTCCGCGTTGCAAGCAAATAACTTACCGCTCAAGGTGCGGAAGTTCGGCTAGGCTTGGCCAAGCGGCATCGCGTCAACGTGGCGAAGGTGCGGACTGAAGTGGAAGCGGAGTTTGCCGCCAGGCAAGGGACGAAGGCTGCGAAGCGGGAGAAGGGCATTTCTAAACGGGAAAAACCGCGAAGCGGTCTAAGAGCACATCCACGAACGGGTGTAGACATCGTGCGCCGTGTACGCGAAGGTCACCTGAGGGTAGCTTCTTGCGCCCGGAACACATTGCCCATGCGACTGATCTGCGCGCCCACACCACCGAGCTTTTGCTCGATGCGCTCATAGCCGCGATCCATGTGATACACGCGATCGATGATGGTTTCTCCGTCAGCTGCCAGCGCCGCGAGCACCAGAGATGCCGAGGCGCGCAGATCGGAGCACATAACCGCGGCTGCGGAGAGACGCGACGGACCGCGTACGGTTGCGGTGCTTCCGTCGACTTTGATGTTCGCGCCCATGCGCACCAGTTCCTGCACGTGCATGAAACGATTCTCGAAGATGTTCTCGCGCACCTGGCTTGTGCCCTCGGCCTGCGTTGCCAGTG
>DATLKS010000919.1:0-2008 GCA_035538255.1 Terriglobales bacterium | reverse complement strand
ATCGGCAAAGTGGCCCGGGAACATCAAGACGCGCTACTCTCCGCACTTAGTGGCGAAGAGCGTGACGAGCTTGCAACTCTATTACGCAAAATCGCAGACCAACAGGGGCTGGCTCGAGGCGTTCACCCGGGGTATCAACGGCTCGGGAGGCCCAAGCGCGCCGGCGCCATGGATAGATAAGGCCGAGGATCTCACCCGAACAGCGTCGAGAACGGCGGTACACTGTCACGATCGCGGTTCGCGTCCCGTCATCTCGTTGCAATTCAGGATGCCACTGTCGCGAACAGCTCAATGCACTGATCGACGTAGTGTAAGCTGCGCTTCGGCAGGTTAGTCCCGCGAAATGGAGCTGCGGATCAACCGCATCGCGGGCACCTGCCTTCCGCGACGGATCGAAGGGTGACCTCCTACAAACTGTAAGACGCCCGTACGACCGAGAGTTCAGAATCGAACTGCATCAAGTGCCACGAGATCTCTACGCGCAGTCCTTCGTTCCGCTGTCCTGAATACCATGAAGAGATTGCAGCAGAGATCGAGCAGAATCGCGGGCTGCTGAGAGTAAAGGAGAGAGTCGGGAGCACCACATCCGGATGGGATGCCGATCGGGTGAAGGTTCTAGGATAGCCATTGAAAGCTTAGTCGCGATTGGGCCAGATAAGGACGATCCCTGGGGACAACCGGTCGAATCGCCGGCTTTTCAGATTTGCCGCCAATGTGTATTGATTGGCCGCGTGTTCTAATCAATCGATAGGTAGGAACTATCAGATGGAACTGCGGCATCTTCGTTATTTCACCGCGATTGTACAGTGGAAGGGCTACCGCGAAGCGTCGCGGCGCCTTTTTGTTGCGCAACCATCCATCAGCCAGGCAGTCGCAGATCTTGAAGGCGAACTAGGCATCAAACTGTTCTTGCGCGAGGGACGTGCCGCGAAGCTCACGCCGGAGGGGCAGGTCTTCTACGAGGAAGCGTTGAAGACGCTTGCTCAGGCGGAGCACTCCATAACCACTGCGCAACGAGCCGCCAAAGGGAAGATCGGCAGGCTTGGTATCGGCTTCGTAGGATATACGGCGTGTCCGTTTCTTCCCGACCTGATACGCAAGTACAAGGCCTTTCATCCCGGAGTGGCGTTGCGCCTAGTCGAAGATGTGCCAAGCGGCCTGGACTTCGCGCTTGATCACGGCGAGATCGACATCGCGTTTACGCGCCCATTGTCCGCCGACCGTAGGGCCCACTATGAAACACGCCTGCTCTTCCGCGAACCCTTAATCGCAGCTCTGCCCAAGGCCCGCAAAGTTCGAGCCAAACGGATTCGAATTGCAGACCTTGCGGGCGAACAATTCATCATTTTCCAACGGACAACCGCGCCGGAGGTTTTTGACACAATTGTTCGAGTCTGCAATGACAATGGATTCTCGCCGCGATTGAACAACGAACTGAACAATATGAACTCCGTGCTTGCCACTGTCGAGGCCGGAGAAGGAGTCGCGATCATCCCCGCTTCAGCCCGCAACCTGCGCGCGGACAACGTTTCTTTCGTCCGGCTGCATCCTGACGACGTTCGCATTGACTTCGTAGCGGCATGGCAAAAGAAGGAATACTCCATTGCTCTCAAATTGTTCCTTGAGCTACTGGAAGAAGAACTTCCTGCGATACGCGAGAAGGCTCCTCTTTGATAGCCTTGAATAGATAGTTCATGCCTATCATCTGATCGGAAATTGCGACGCATCGGGATCAATGCCAGCTGAATCTCTTGCTTTGTACGACGGCCGAAGCCGTCTCGGACGAGGAGAATGACATGGCAAGCAAGGGAACAATCATTGTAACGGGAGCGTCGCAAGGGATCGGCGCCGGTGTGGTGCAGGCGTTCCTCGAGCGCAATTACAACGTGGTAGCGAACTCGCGAAACATAACTGGCTCGAGCACATTTCGCGCCTCTGAGAAACTCGCGCTGGTGGATGGAAATATTGGAGAGAGTGAGGTCGCAGCGAGGATTGTGGAAACCGCGAT
>DATLKS010000918.1:0-5081 GCA_035538255.1 Terriglobales bacterium | reverse complement strand
ATGAGCTTTGCGAGTTGGTTGGGATCGCGGGGACGTTTGGCCACGACTCCATGCTGCCATACTCCGCGATTTGCCGCCAGCATCCTAAATTTCAAACTGAGGCACTACCAAAAATACAGCCAAATTTCCTTACTGAAATTCAAGCATTACAATTTCAGGATTTGATCCCAGTCGCAGAGGCGGTCCCCAGGTTCCTGCTCCGCTTGAGGTGAAGATCTGCATCTTCCCGATTCGGGTCAAGCCGTATACGAAATCGCGGTAAACGCGTCGCGCCATCCAGCTCCAGGGTATGAACTGCCCGAGATGAGTATGTCCGGAGAGCTGTAAGGAGACGCCGGCGGCCTCGGCGATTGCAGGATGATCGGGCGCATGAGTCAGCAGAATGCTGGCGCGATCCCGATCCAGTCCGATGGCGTGCAGCACGGAGGCAAATCGGCTGTGCTGCGTTGCGTTCCGGTAGGGCACGCCGATAATCTGCAATCCGTCCACTTCCACCTTCTCGTTGCTGAGTACCCGGACGCCCGCTGCTGCAACAGCACTTAGATATTTGCTGTCATCGCCAAATTGTTCATGATTTCCTGCGACGAAATAGACGCCCTGCGGCGCCGCGAGTTTCTTCAACGGCTCCGCTGCCTGCTGCGCGTCGATGGCCGTGCCGTCATACAAATCGCTGGCAATGAAAACCGCGTCCGGCTCTTCTTTCAGGATCTTCGCAACCATGCGCCGCAGAAAGCTGCCGTTGCGGACGTGTCCAAGGTGGAGGTCGCTGATCAGCGCAGCCCTTCTGCCTCGCCACGCCGCCGGCAAGTTCGCAAGGCGGACAGTTGCGCGCGTAATCCGCGTGCAGCTTGCATTGAAAAGACCGTAAACTCCGATCGCTACGGCGATGCTGAACAGAACCTCCACCGTGCCGTGAAAGTTGATATTGAGCCCGGCAAGCCGCGTGACTCCGAAGATGATCCAGGATCCGGCCGACGCGAGGAAGAGGAAGCTCAGCAGGCCGAGCCAAATCGCAGACGCCTTGTAGATGCCGCGTATGGCAGCGTTCGTGTAACGAAAGGCGAGCACTGAACTCAGGACGAAGCTAACCGACAAAGCGCCGAGAACGAACTTGACGCCGAATGCGACGGGAACGGCGAGGCCTTCAGGCGAAAATGTCCACGTCTCATAGAGCAGGAGATGCGCCAGGAACAAAATTGACTGAATGATGGTAACGAAACCAATGAATTGCTTTCGTGAGGGCATAGTGTCGTTAGCAGGCTGTGATATCTCACAAGAAAGATGAATCGTGAGCAACTTACGATTCGGAAAGTCTGAGGATCATGGAGCGGCCAAGATCAAGCTCGGCCATCAGAACGTGGCCACACTAGATCAAGCTTTCCCGCCGCCCCGCAGCACGTCCGCTCGAGCCGTTGGGAACGTTTAATCGTCGGTGCTCTAAGCCGCGCCGGCGCTCGCGGGCTTTGCCTTGACAAGCGGAACGTCGACTAGATGCTCGCTCACGAACCACACCTGAAGCTCGTTTGTGCGCAGCACTTCGCTAACCACCAAATCGTTCGTGCCATCGTCACCCAACTCCGATGCCCGCCGTGCGAGCTTGCGGTTTTGACCGATGATGACCTGGTGAGCGTCCAGCAAACGCGAGAGCTGCACTGGAACTTCTTCGCGGCCCCGCGGCGGCCGTTCGATGCGCGTCAGCTCGGCAACATCAGCAGCCATGGCGATGCTTACGCCGCCAAGCAACTGAATACGTTCGGCAATTGAATCCACCAGCTCAGCCTGTTCGTCGTAATGCTTATCGAAAAGAAGATGGAGCTGATAAAAAGTTGGCCCAGCGACTTGCCAGTGTGACTTCTTGTACAGATCGCGCAGCGTGATCGTGTCGGCGAGCAGCAGATTGAGCTGCTCCGTCATTTCCAATCGCACCGGCTCTTCGAGTTCAAGCGGCAGCAAGTGATTAACGGTTCCGTACTCTTGAATTTCAGCCGCACGTTGATGAAGGCGCGGCTGCGCGCTGATCTTTTGAGGAACTTTGGTTTTCGTGTGATTCCTGGCCATGGACTGCTCCTTTCTAGGCTGATGCACAATCGGAAAGTTGGGAAGAGTGGACGGTCCTTCTTAGCAAGACAAGATATTACGCCTTTCCGCATCGACTCTTTTTTATTCCTCAATGTCACGAGCGGAAGTGCGAACTGGCCTTTGGTGAAACTCAACTCGCGTCAAAGCGGAGCCAGCGCTCTCCATCCCTTACTTCAACAAGCTAAGCGTTTGTACCGCGGGCTCCCTGGCTTCTTCGTACACCAGGCGAAGCTGTGAGCGATATTCGCGGCGAGTGATGCCTAAATGACGTCCGATCGCGATGAGGGCCACCAGAACGATAAAGTACGCGACCGGATTGTAGATACAGGCAAGCAAAATTAAGTTGGGCAGAGGAAGCAGCCAAAGAAAGGCGTAGAGCCGCAGCGCGAGAATCCACATCGGCGTCTTGCCCGGAAGATGGGAACATGTGAATGGCAGCTTTTCCCAGGACCGGAAGACGGATTCATAACAAACAAAACCGACCGCCGCAAACAGAATTACTTCAGCGATGGCTCGCGTCCCTAGAAGTTTGTATTCGAGAGGAAAGGGTAGCAGCAGAATACCTGCAGCTCCGGCGCCGAGGACAAGACGGTCGATCGCATTGAACCAGTCCTCTCGACTGCCGGTCTCAGCGAGTTGAAAAATCCAATTCGCTTTCCACTCACTGGGCATAGAAAAGAGTTGGCGCAACCCAACGAGAATGAAGGCAAGCATCACTACGTGTGCGTAGACAAAAATGGCGGCGGGCAATTTCGACTGCCCAACTGCGGCGCCCAGCCCAACAATTCCACTCAAGAGCACGGCCAGACCAAAGCCGGCATAGGCGGTCAGGATCATGCGATGCTGGCTGCTCGCGGCCAGAGTTTTCAAGATAAACGCAATCACTGCCTGCTGGCGAGGATTGGGGAAGAGCCAATCAAGAATGTGCAGGTTCCATCGCCGCTTCTTAGTGGAGATTGCAATACCTTCGACAAGCACAGAACGATGGCGTTGGTAGGCGACGGCGTAAGTCAACAAGCTGAGAAGAATTGCGATGATCAACGCCAGCACAGCTCTCCCGGCCAGAGCGCGCATTCCGGGATCAGGATCGCCCAGCATGCGCTGATAAAGCCCGACAAACCAAACCGGTGGCAACCACGCGGCGATCTGCGGCTCCAGAACTTTGGCAGCGACTCGTGGTTGGATCGAGAAGCTCAGCACGATGAGCACCAACATCGCCGGCACCAGTACTGCCTGAACCGCTCCGGTGATTTGTTCGAAGAGCCGTCGACTCAGGAGCATCAGAAGCACACCTTGCAAGGCGACAAGGGCAAAGAAGAAGAAATAACAGGCAGCGGCGGAGACGATCGCATGAGCGGCCACACGAGCGATCAACGACGGATTCATCGTCCAGCGTCCTCCGGAGACCATTGGGAACAGGAAACTGGGAAAGAGATCGAGCACCAAGATTGCCATCGTGGCAGCGATCAGCAGCGCAGTGAACTTAGCGCAAAAGATCTGGTAAGAACGGAGCGGCAGCGCTGCAAGCGCACGATAGTCGCCCAGGCTGGGGAACACCGAACGCCATTTGATCGCGGTAAGCAGTCCAATCGCTGACATCATCAGCGTGACCAGCCAAAGCTCATCGGCGCGGATTGCGCGAAGATACGCGTGTGCCGAAGGAAGTGACGAAACATAGGCGTATTTGTGCTTTAGCGGAGTGATCATGATCGGGAACCATGGGAGGAAAACGGAAATGGCTCCGATGATTGCTGGTGTCGCCTGGCCCGGCGTTGTGACCAAATCGCTATCAAAGAACCGGAGCAGGAAATGCCGCAGCAGTTCGAATTCAGTTCCGTGCGTCTCCTGCAGCCAATCCTTCATAGCGTTGTTCAATCGAAAGTGTCGAAATACTCGATCTCGATTACCAAGGTGAACTCACAACTTCGAGAATGCGGTCCGCCAACTCGGCTCCGTCGTCCACCTGTGCCAATTGCGCGAACACGCCTTCCAGGGACGGCTTCTGCATAAGCTCCCGCAGTCGAGTGATGGAATCGTATGCAACCACTTCTCCTTGCCGCAGGATCAGTACCTGCGAACAGACCTTCTCCACTACCTCCAGCACATGTGAGCTATAGAGAATGATCTTTCCCTGCCGCGCCAGCCCGCTCAGCAGTTTCCGCAACATGAGCGCCGACGTGACGTCCAGGCCGGAGAAAGGTTCGTCCAAAATCAGAACTTCGGGATTGTGCATCAGCGCTGCGGAAAGAAGGATCTTCTGGCGCATGCCCTTTGAATAGGACGACAGTGTTGTGAATCGGTCGTCCCAAAGTAAAAACAAGCGAAGAAGTTCATCCATCTTCGGCTCGAGAACACGCCGCGGCATACCGCGCAGTCTGCCCACAAGCTGCAAATATTCGCGGCCTGAAAGATGCGGATACAGGTGAGCCTCTTCCGGTACATATCCGATCACGCTCTGAAACGCGGCTAGATCGTCGTAGATACTTCGACCATCGTAGAGAACCTGACCATCGGAAGGCTCGATCAGGCCGGTCAACATCTTAACCGTCGTGCTCTTGCCGGCGCCGTTTGGTCCGAGATAGCCGAGAATTTCACCCGGCCGGATGGAAAAGCTGACCTGGCGAACCGCAGTTATGTAGCTGTAATGCTTAGTAAGGTCGCGAGCTTCGAGCATGCGCTATTCCCAGTGGATTAGACACCAACAAATTGCGATTCGGTCTCAAGTGTGGCGCTTGGCTATCAGTTCGCGCACTTTCGGCGCTTAGCCTATCGGCGCTTCCACGGAGGTATGTGTGATCGAAGCGTATGCGGCTTCGTCTTCCGCTACCCTCCTTCGTCGGACTGCGCTTCATAGTGCTCCAGCAGCTTGCGGACGCGGTCTTCATTCCAGGCGTCGGGAAATCTCGTTCGCTTCATTATTGTGCCGGCGTCGCCGCAATGCCTTCAGCGCTGCACCGTCGATAGTCTACAGCAGGCGTATCGCCACGAGAACTTGGGAGATG
>DATLKS010000917.1:0-2589 GCA_035538255.1 Terriglobales bacterium | reverse complement strand
AGCTTTACGCGTTTTGTGTGAATCAGGGAAAGATGCCGCTAAAAGCAGCATAGACGTACCCGCTCCTACGCCTGCTAAGAGCCTAATGGAGATCAAGTGATTTCGATATTCTGACTTGGCCCCTTTCGATACTTTGATTTGGCCCCACCTTACTACTGAAACCAGATACCGTGTACTCCGCTTCGGGCTCAGTCGCCCAAGGGGAGGCCGGGTGGACAGGAGAGCCAAGGTGGAGCTATTCGAGCAGATTCGACGAGAGTATGAGCATGGCGGTGGAACGATTCGAGGGATCGCCAAGAAGTTGGGGATTCATCGGCGCATGGTGCGTGAGGCGGTGCTCAGTGCGGTTCCGATGGAGCGAAAGACACCGGTGCGAGAGCGACCAAAGCTGGAACCAGCGATGGCCTTCATCGATGCGCTTCTGGAAGCGGACCGCAAGGCGCCACGGAAGCAACGGCATACGGCACATCGCATCTGGTGCCGGATCCGCGCAGAGATGCCGGGAGTGGAAGTGGCCGAGTCCACGATTCGTCGCCACGTTCGCGAACGGAAGATCAAGTTAGGGTTGACCCGTCGCGAGACCTTCATTCCTCAGTCGTATTCTTGGGGTGCAGAAGCACAGGTGGATTGGTATGAAGCCTACGCAGAGATCTGCGGAGAGCGGCAGAAGGCTTATTTGTTTTGCATGCGGAGTATGGCCAGCGGAGGAGCCTTCCATCACGCGTTCCCGCACGCCAGTCAGCAGGCTTTTCTCGAAGCCCACGAGCTAGCATTCGCCTATTTCGGCGGCGTATTTACGACGCTTCGCTACGATAACCTCAAGAGTGCGGTGAAGAAGATTTTGCGGGGATATCAGCGCGAGGAGACCACGCGATTCATTGCCTTCCGGTCGCATTGGGGTTTTGCGTCGGAGTTTTGTACGCCAGGAGAAGGCCACGAGAAGGGTGGCGTGGAGGGCGAAGGCGGTTATTTTCGCCGCAACCATCTGGTGCCGGTGCCGCAGGTAGCGAGTTGGGAAGAGCTGAATGTTCTGTTGCGGGAAGCCTCGAAGCAGGACGAGCAGCGGATGATCGGCGAGCGGACCCAGACGGTGGGCGCAGGGATGCATACCGAACGCGAACACCTGCGCCCGCTGGCCGAAGAAGGCTTCGACCTGGCAGCGGTTCACTTTCCTCAAGTGAACGCCAGCGGCTGCATACGAGTGCTGACCAACTTCTATTCGGTTCCACTGCCGGTCGGCGTCGAAGTGCAGGCCAAGGTGTATTCCACGTACGTAGAGATATGGCATCAGGGGCAGTGCGTGGCGCGACACGAACGCTGCTTCGATCGACAGCAGAAGGTTCTGGATCTGGAGCACTATCTGGAAGCACTGACGAAGAAGCCAGGAGCGCTTGCCGGTTCGACACCACTCGAGCAGTGGCGAGCGCAGGGACGTTGGCCGGTAAGCTTCGATCGCTTTTGGGAGATGTTGAAGCAACGGCAAGGCCGGCAGTCGGGCACACGCGCGATGATCGAGGTTCTGCTGCTGGGCCGTCAGCATGGATTCCCATCGGTAAGAATAGCGATTGAAAAGGCTCTGGAGATGAGTTGTTTCGATGTGGACGCCGTCCGTCTGCTCCTGGATGCGGAAGGCCTCGGAAGACGAGAAGCGGAACCAGTGGAGATCGGCGCATTACGTTGCTACGACCGGCCGCAACCGACCACCAGGAACTACGACCAGTTGCTGCGCAACTATCCTGCGACGGGGGTAATTCAATGAGCGCGACCTCCATTGCAGTACAACAAGCAGCGATTCGGCAGTATGCCAAGCGACTGCAGCTGGCGACCTTGGGCGGACAGTTTGCGCAGGTGGCAGAGCAAGCCGTGAAGGAAAAGAAAAGTCATCTCAGTTATCTGGAAGCATTGCTGGAGGCCGAGGTAGACGAGCGGGAACGCAACACGGTAGCGCGGCGGATTCGTGATGCCCATTTTCCCAAAGTGAAGACGTTGGAAGAGTTTGAGTTTTCCCACGTTCCGAGTATTCCAGCAACTTTGGTGCGGCATCTGGCCGAAGGTAGCTACTTGAGCCGCAGCGAACCGGTCATTCTTTTAGGAGAAGCCGGCACGGGCAAGACGCACTTGGCGATCGGTCTCGGAGTGGCTGCCTGTCGGCAGAGAAGACGAGTGCGCTTCACCACCGCGGCGCAGCTGGTGAACGAACTGATCGAAGCCAAGAACAAGAGCGAACTAAATCGCGTGACCAACCGCTGGACGCGCTACGACCTGATCGTGATCGACGAGATGGCCTATGTGGCGATGCCGGAAGCTGCTGCGGAAATGATGTTCCAGATTATCGCCGGACGAGCGGAACGAGCGGCGGTGATCGTGACCACGAACTTGCCGTTCTCGGAATGGACCACGATGTTTCCGAACGCGAGGTTGTGCAAGGCGATGCTCGACCGCTTGACCGATCAGGCGCACATCATCGAGACCGGCAACGAATCGTATCGCTTTCGAAGAACGCTGGAGAAAAAAGGCGGCAGCAAATAAAACTTTCACTCTGCCCCCGGCCTACGCTGCACCCTAAACGCGTCGCCCTACGGGCGCCGC
>DATLKS010000916.1:0-2001 GCA_035538255.1 Terriglobales bacterium | reverse complement strand
TAGAGTTTCTCAGAGAGCCCACTGGCTCCCCGCAACTCCGCCGATAACGAGGTCACCAGGAAGCGTGGATTCTCTCCTTTTTCCAGGTTGTCATTCGCCATAATTCAAGGCTGCCTGGAGAAGATCCACGATGGTTGATCTGTCAGCCTTAAGTTAATTAAGGGATGAGTCGAACCTGAGCCCACGAATTGTCGTTCCCTTTTTGTCCAGCGCGGGGCATTTCCCCGTTCGTTTCGAGCAGAGAAGCCACGATCCACAGGAGCGCGTTATGCGGCGTGTTCATACCTATGGTGTAGGCGACCGAGTCGGGGATGAGAAACAATGCAACCCCGTCCCGCTGAACGCAGTCGCCACCGGGGGCTTGTTTCCTCAATCCCAGATGCGTGCGATCGTCGTGAACAGCATTTCGATGAGACGCTTAGTTGCCGGCACCTTTGTGACCGGTCGGCCCAGGTAGCTCGGGCGAGGCTGGGTTGTCCGAGCCAATGTTGAACAGCGCCGCCTGCGCTTCCGCGTGCTCGCGCAGTTCGCGCATCTCGTCCACGCTGCCCGCTTGTTTCGCCTGTTTCCGTAGACTCTTGCGTTCGGCCTTTTCTCGCTGTCTCTGTTGCCTCGTCTGTTCTTTCTGGCGCTTGTTAAACGTCGATCGGCCTCTTCCCGGCATGTGCACCCCCAATATTTGATCTGTTCTTCATATTCCGCAACGTGAATCATCCAGCGAATTTTCGGCTAAGGAAATGCTACCAAAGGGGTTCGCGGGGTTGACGCGCCGTGACCGCGATAGTCATCCCCTCCGCGTCCGCCGCTTCCCCTGCCACCGAACCGCCGTCCACCGCTCCGCGGCCGGTCAGACTTGGGCTTGGCTTCATTGATCTTCAAGGCGCGCCCTCCCAGTTCAGTTCCGTTCAAGGCAGCGACAGCTTTATCGGCTTCGCTGGAATCCGTCATCTCGACGAATGCGAAGCCCCGCGAACGACCGGTTTCACGGTCGATCACAATGCTCACCCTATCCACAACTCCATGGGCTTCAAAAACTGTGCGCAACTCGGCTTCGGTTCTGCTGTGCGGTAGATTGCCAACGTAGAGGTTCTTCATTGCATTTCCTCTCTTGACAGTTCAGGTAAGGTTTGAGACTCAGCGGTGTTCTGGGATCTTACGGTTTCAGAATCCCGTGGGGGCGCGGGTCTCTGTCGGATTGCCCTTGTACGAGCATCGGCTGCCGATCGGACGACGGAGATGCGTCGGCAAGCTTCTAGAATTCCCCAGCGTTGCGACTGATTTTCGGCAACATGGTTTGCCAGAGCGGTCCTCACGTCCGCGAGCAGCGCGTGGTCGTCATCCTCCGAAGTTGAAAGCGTGTCATCTGGACTGGGCGAAATGGCCAGGTACTCGGGTTTGCCCACTAAGAACGCAAGTCGTTGCGGTGGTGTTGCGCCGCGAATGTGTTCGCAAAACTTGTCCCGGCGGCCATGTTCATTTTCAGCGCTAATCAGCACCAGATTGTAGAGGTCGGCTCGCCACCAAGTACGTGCTTCGCTGATGTCAGCTGCACAATCCACGTCCATGCCAAGCCTGCGCATGATCTCGGCGCGCAGGTCGCGCTTGGCCCGCGAACTGTCCACGAGCAGAACGCGCTTCTTCTTGAGCAGCCGGAGTGTTGGCTGGGAAAACCGCAGGTCGAGGATAGACGTCGTCATACCTTCACCGCCTGTGGTTTGGAACCGGAGAGTGGAGTTGCGGACTTGGGTCGCTCTGTGAGGTTTAGCAGTTCTAGTTTTCGCTTGCGTCTCGCGATCTTCTTCTTGCGATCCCTATGAAATTGCTCTTTGTCGCAATTGATTCCGGACATTTTCAGCTCCTTTTACGTGCGGACGGACCGGTGGAATCACGTTGCGGTTGATACTTCCAGCCGAATCCGTACATGAGGTTCGGTGAGGATGCACTGGTCGGAATTGCTCGATCTGCAAATGAATGGTGCACATCGTGCGCCCCCGGCCGGGT
>DATLKS010000915.1:0-9211 GCA_035538255.1 Terriglobales bacterium | reverse complement strand
GGTAGTCCGCCCAGCACTTCAACCAGTAATTCACGCCTCACAGCGGCAGCTTCGGCAATTCGCTTTCCTGCGATTGCTTCGGTTAATGCAGATCCGCAGGCAATCGATGCTACGCATCCTCGCACCTGGTACTTTGCTTCTGAAATTGTTCCCTTGCTCACACGCAGCATGAGTTTCATCACGTCGCCGCAAGCAGGATTCTCAGCTTGGACGCAAACGTCAGGGGACTCCATCTGTCCAACATTCCGAGGGTGTTGAAAGTGATCAAGAAGCTCAGGTCGATACATCGGGTCGTTATGGCTAGAAAGCCCAGACTAGAATCTCAGACATGGCAATCTTTTCCAAGCCGGGCGATTTCAGTCCCCAACGGGTGGTTTCGCTCCAACCGTCGATCACCTCGATTCTGGAACGACTTGGAGTGCTAGATCGGGTTGTCGCGTGCACGAAATACTGTGCGGACATTTGTCCGAGTGTGAACAACAAGAACATCAGCATCATCGAGGACTCCTGGACTGCTAGCTCCGAGCAAATCCGCGCTGCCAAGCCCGATCTCGTGATAGCTTCAGTTCCCTACCAAGCCGAGGCGGTGGCGGAGATCCTCAAATCCGGGGCTCAGTTCCTGGGACTAGCCCCGCATAGTCTGCGCGACATCTACGCTGATATTGCATCGATTGCGCGGATCATGAATGAACCGAATCTGGGCCAATGCCTCATCCGCGACATGCGGATGGAGATTGAGCGGGTGCGTTCACGCACCGCACACTCCAAAAATCGTCCAAGGGTCTATTGCGAGGAATGGGGTAAGCCGCTGATCCACTCTCAGCTTTGGGTGGCGGAGCTGGTGGAAGCCGCAGGCGGTGAGTTTGTCGGCCCTGCAGGAAAACAGACGGATACCGCAACTATCAGTCGACTGGATCCCGACATAATTATCGCTGCGTGGTGCGGCGCTGGAAATCGTGTGCCACTGGAAAAGATCATCGTTCAGCGTGGATGGGTGCCGCTCAAAGCCGTTCAAGAAGGACGTGTCTACTGCGTCAACGACGAGTATCTGAACACGCCTGGCCCAGCTCTTCTCGAAGGCTTACGCGCGCTAGAGGCGGCAATCTCCGAAAGCAACGCGCCAGGACTGCGGCGTATTGCCAAAGCCATTTCTGCCGGATGACTGTTATCATGAATTCGAGGCCAGGACTAGCGATTCCCCTCCATTGCCAGTTACTGTGACGAGCGCACTGCCTGCCTGTTGTAGTCCTGATTTGGGACATGACCACGTTCATCGAGCCGCAATATAGTTCTGTTACGGTTGCAAGCCAGCTTCACTCGAGAGGGGCGCAGTGAAGCAGGTTGTAGCTGCGCTGATTGTGCGCGGCCAGGAGCTGCTCATCTGCCAGCGCGCACAAGATCAACCCATGCCCCTGAAATGGGAGTTTCCCGGCGGTAAAGTGGAACCAGGGGAGGAAGAAGCGGCGGCACTTTATCGTGAACTCCAGGAAGAGCTTGGGATCTCGGCAACTATTGAGGAGAAGGTGACCTCAATTCAGCATCACTATCGAAAGGGCGGAGCGGTAGAGCTTCACTTCTATCGTGTGCAAGACTATGAAGGCGAACTGGAGAACAGGATTTTCGAGCAGATCCGCTGGGTCGATCGCCGCGACCTACCACGCTTCGATTTTCTCGACGCCGACCGCAGCCTCATTCGCCAACTCGCCAAGGGCAAGCTGCTGGCAAATTAGTCGCAAGTCGGTCGCGGTTTTTGCTGCAATGCTTATCGGTTGCGCCGCAGTCGCCGGCCAAACGAACCAGCCTGCCAGCCCCGAGGCTCCTCAGAATCAGGCCGAAGTCTCCAGGCCAGACACCGATCCGACAGTCTTTGCTCATCCAGCGGCTTGGCGTTTTTTTATCGGCGGCCAGTTGAACATGATTTTTCAGGCTCACCCGCCATTTCATGCCAAGTATTCCGGCCCAAATAGTTTCCGCAACGACGGCGAGCACGCGATCTCGCGAGTGGCAACGCTCTACCTGGGCATGCAGGCAACGCACACGACCGAACTGCTCTTTGACGTGGAAGAAACCGGTGGACGTGGGCTCAGTGATGCATTTGGTCTCGCCGGGTTCACGAATCTCGACGTAGTTCGCAATCCAAATCTTGGTGCGGCTCCGTACATCGCGCGCGCCATGATTCATCAGATCGTTCCCTTGACCGACAAGATGGAGGAAGCAGATCGAAGTTTCCTCTCACTTGCGACTTCCCTGCCCGAGAAGCGCCTTGAGTTTCGATTTGGCAAGCTCGGCATGGCGGACTTTTTTGATGTCAACGAGGTCGGGACCGACAGTCACCTGCAGTTTACGAATTGGACGATCGACAACAATGGCGGCTACGACTACGCCGCTGACACACGCGGCTACACGTACGGCGCCATCGTCGAATATCAAGCACCGCGTTGGGGCGTGCGCTTTGGCGAAATGCTGATGCCGAAAGTCGCCAACGGCATCGATCTCGATTTTAATGTTCGCCGTGCTCGTGCAGAAAACTTAGAGTTTGAGCTCCGTCCCTCATTAATTAGAGGCCGTAAGACCACAATCAGGCCGCTGGCTTATCTGAATCATGCCAATATGGGAAGCTATCGCGAGGCCATCAATGCCTTTCGGTCGGGCATGGATTCTGCTCCCGATGTGATCGCTCACCGGCATCAAGGAACTCTAAAACAAGGCTTTGGTGTAAACCTCGAGCAGGAACTTCCTCTTTCCCTGCGCTTGTACTTTCGCATTGGATGGAATGAGGGTAAGCACGAATCCTTCGCGTACACCGAAGTCAACAACACCTTCGCCGCAGGAGCCGACATCTCCGGTGAACGCTGGACTAGAAGATTTGACCGCGTGGGTATCGCTGGCGTTACAAACGGCCTCTCTCGCGATCATCGCGAATACCTTGCGCTCGGAGGGCTGGGTTTTCTGCTTGGAGATGGCACGCTGAATTATGGTCGAGAGAAGATTCTTGAGAGCTATTACAACCTGCACGTCTGGCGCGGGGCCTACGTGGCTGCGCTGCTTCAGTACATCACCGATCCCGGATACAACCGCGACCGTGGTCCCGTAATCGTTCCAGGGATCCGTCTTCACGCGGATTTCTAGAGGCGACTATACCCCTCACTTATAGCGTTTGAGTAAAGGGATAGGCCAGTGACAGAATGATCAGCACAACTGCAGTTACCCATGCAATGACATTAAATAGCGGAGAGTTGGTGTGCCGCCCCATTAGTTGCTTCTTATTGATCAGCAGGAGCATGAAGATGAGCACGGCGGGCAACGCAATGCCATTGATGACCTGCGAGAGAATTGAAACTTTCACAAGCGGCACGCCGGGAAGCAGCACAAAACCCGCGCCGGCAGCCAATAGCAACGTATACAGCCAATAAAAGACTGGTGCTTGCTTAAATCCCTGATCCACTCCCGACTCGAATCCCAGGCCTTCGCACACCGTGTAAGCCGTCGAGATCGGCAGAATGGAGGCAGCGAACAGCGAGGCATTAAATAATCCCGCAGCGAATAAGAGATATGCGTAGTTCCCTGCCAATGGACGAAGAGCCTGGGCAGCGTCGGCAGGATCGTGAATATCGGTATGTCCCGCAGCAAAGAGCGTCGCCGCACAAGCGATGATAATGAACCAGGCGACAACATCTGTGAAGATGCAGCCGACGATCACATCTAAACGCGAAACATTGTACTGCTTGATGGTGACGCCCTTCTCGGCAACGGAAGCCTGCAGATAGAACTGCATCCACGGCGCAATGGTAGTTCCAACCAGGCCGATGATCATGTACAGGTAGGCCGAGTTGTGGAAGTCCTGAAGATGAGGTGGACGTGCAGTATTGACCAACGCCTTGAGCCAGTCTGGCCGGGCGAGCACCCCAGCGATGATATATGCAACATAGAAGAAAGAAGCTCCGAGGAACACCTTCTCGACGCTCTGGTAGGTTCCCTTCACCACGATGAACCAGACAATAACCGCACAGACCGGCACGCTGATGTAGCGGCTGACGCCAAACAGCTCCAGACTGCCGGCAATTCCGAGAAATTCTGTTATGACATTGCCGAAATTCACAATGACAAGCGCGAACATCATCAGAAAGGTCACGCGAATGCCGAATTCTTCGCGGATGAGATCGCTCAGGCCTTTACCGGTTGCAGCACCCATGCGCGCTGACATCTCCTGAATCACAATGAGCGAAATCGTGATAGGAAGCATGGTCCATAGGAGGGAGTATCCGAACTGTGCGCCGGCCTGCGAATACGTGAAGATCCCGCCGGCGTCGTTGTCCACGTTCGCCGTGATGAATCCCGGCCCTACCGCAGACATGAGCAGAAGGACTCGAAACCACCATCGAGACAGTATTCTCTTTGGCTTCACTCAGACACTCACACTAATGTTGGGATTTCACTGCGCGAACGCGAAGCAGTCCAGCATAAATGGCGAACAGGAATCCAGTCAGCTACGGAAAAGAAAAAATGTGTGACGAGAACGATGAGCGTGATCGCTAGTTAGTCGCTCTATAGCGCCAGGTTTCGTGGGGGTGTGAGCCGCATTCATGCGGGCTTCAAGCCACGAAACGGAACGGCATCGTAAAGACTGGAGCATGGGACCGTCGCAGTGTTTGAGACCGGTAGCCGGCGAGCCAGGTACCTTAGCCACCCGTGACGCTAACTTTGCTCGCGAAGAAGAGTGATCACATCGTCCGCCGTAATTATGCCCTTTAGATGTTGCTCCTCATCAACGACAGCAAGTGTATACAGGTTGTACTTGTCCATGACCTCCGCGACCTTGTTTTGCCTGTCGTTTTCACGGACGAAGACGAGTGGCTTGGCGGTGAGCTCCGACAGTTGCTGAGTGGGAGGCGCAAGCACAATACGCTGCAGCGGCACCGAGCCGCTTAATTTGCCTTCAGCATCGACTAAATAGATAGTCGCAACGCTCTCGATACCTCCCTCAAAGTTTCGCAAGAGCTCGATCGCTTGTTGTGAAGTCGTTTCAGGTTGCGCCGAGAGATATTCGGTCGTCATGCGACCGGCTGCAGTATGCTCCCCGTGCTCGAGAAGATCTTCGACCTCCTCGCGTTCCTCCGGCTGCATTTCCTCGAGAATCTCTTCGGAACGATGTTCGGGAAGCTGATCGAGCAAATCGGCAGCGGCGTCGGGATCCATTTCTTCGACGATGTCGGCTGCTCGGTCGGACTCCAACGACTCGACAATCGAAACCTGGATGTCGAGATCGATTTCCTCCAGCGCCTCGGCGGCAACTTCTTCGTCCAGTGTTTCGAATACAGCCTCGCGCTCCGCCGGAGCAAGTTCTTCGACGATATCGGCGATGTCTGCGGGATGGAGTTGCGACAGCCTTTCATGCTCGATGCGCAGCTTCACGCGACGCGCTGGATCGGTTTCGATCAGGTCCACGAACTCCCACGGGATTACGCGGGGCTTCAGCTTTTGTACGACCGCCTCGATCGCGTGGGCGGGGGCGACCCCTTTCAAGAGCCGGCGTACGGCTCCGCGAAGTCCAACATCCACTTCTGCCACTTTCAACCCGGTGCCGCCATTTACCGGCTCTGGAATCAGATCGACGTCGTTCACTCGAACAACCTTCCTGCCGTGTACATCGATGATCTGCTGATCGAGTAAATCCCGCTCCAGGAGGAAGAAGTCCTCCAGCGTGGCTGCATGAGGCCATTCCGAAATGGGCAGAGAGGCTTGTAGCTGAAGATCAGTGCCGATGCGCAGCATGCTAGGAACTAGGAATCGGTCGCCCTCTGCCGTCTTGACCACCAAACCTGAGACTCTGTTTGGGTCTTCCTGTGGGCGCAGCGCCACTTCGCGCACTCGGCCGATACGTTTGCCGTTCGCGTCAGCAACGCGGGTGCCCAGAAGTCGTGATAGCGCCAGGCTCGTCGTGGTCACGCACGCAGAATAACCCAAAATTCCTGAGGTGAAACAGCGAGTCGTTAAATGAGTCATTGCTTCCATCTGAATTCAGCTTTTAGTCAGGAGATCTATCGAGCTACGACAACGATGGAACATGCAATTGACATTTCTCTAGTGCGACAGGCAAACTACCGATTTCACTTGAGTCGATGGGGACAAACGCAGCTCAGGGGCGGGCGTGTCGGCTCGGAAAAACAATTCATGACCTTAGAACGGGTCTCATACACGCTGGATTCAACTCTCGACAGCGTAAACAAGGCAGAACAAACGGCCGAAGCATTGGCCTCAAAGATGCCTTTTGACGATGAAGATTGCCATCGGATAGCTATGGCTGTGCGGGAGGCGGCGGTGAACGCCGTACTGCATGGAAATGCTTATGATCCGAAGAAGAAGATGACGGTGTCTTTTGAGAATACGGGCGATGCCCTGGTCATCAAGATCTCCGATCAGGGGCGCGGGCTCAGAGACGAAGATATCCCTGATCCGCTGGCAGAAGAGAATCTGCTGAAGCAGTCTGGGCGGGGTATATTTCTTATCCGATCGTTCATGGATGAAGTGCGGATCCGGCACCTGGAACCTGGAACTGAAATCACGCTGATAAAGCACACCGGCCATCCTGCAGGAACGGCCAGGGGGGGAACACAGTGACGATGAAATCGAACAGCCGTCGAGTTGACGGCGTCACCATCATGGATTTGAGCGGACGCATCACTCTCGGGGAGGGGAGCGTCCTACTTCGAGACCAGATTCGCGAGCTGCTCGGCAAGGGCGAGAAGAAGATACTGCTGAACCTGGGCGATGTCACTTATATCGACAGTTCAGGTATCGGTGAACTGGTCAGCGCATTCACGACGGTTCGCAACCAGGGCGGGGAACTCAAACTGCTCAACCTCACAAAGAAGGTTCATGACCTTCTTCAGATTACTAAGCTATATACAGTCTTCGATGTGAAAGACGACGAGGCTACGGCTATCAAGGCATTTGCGAAGTGATGGATCCGAGGGCGGTCGGTGCTCAGTCGGCCGCCTTGTCTTATTTCCGACTTCGAGCCATCTCATCCGTGTCATTGATCCAACGCCGCATCTGCCTCTCGCTTGCCTTCAATTCAATGAGGGACAGTTCATTTCGCTCGGCTGCGGCGATAAACATGCGCATGCTCTTGCCCTGCTGGCGCAGATAAATCCAGTTTTGCTCGGCACCGTGGTTCGAGGTTGATTTCACGAACGGCGTCCATTCCGGTCCTAGAGCGCTGGAAAATGCGCGTTCAAGTTCGTGGGGCGTGCGCTGCGACACGCCGTCGTTCTCAAAGACAGCCAGCTTTACTCCAGGCATCTGAAAACCAGTCGCCACCTTCCCGACGAACATGGCAAACCCGAGCATCGGGATATGGGTGTGACGCACTCCAAGCTGCGTCTCCATGGCGCGAACTACTCGGTCCATCTCGCTTGCAGAACCGAGTCTCGGCGTAGCCACAGAAATGAGGACGAGGAGCAATCTCAAAAACCGAGTCATTGGGCACCTGTCTTCGCCGGCTGCGGCTCGCGTCGCATTTCCACCCGCGGCACCCCGAAATCGCCGCCAATCTTTTCGAGATCGCTCGGATCGAGCGGACCATCGATATGGACAATTGTGAGTTCGCGGGGATCGGCTGCAATGACAACGAGTCCAGCGATCTGATTGCTGGCATCGGTCTTGAAGTAGATTTCCGCGTTTTCCCCTTCTCGCTTACTGTGCACGTTTACTACTTTCTCCCAAACTGGTGATTTCAGTTGCGAGCGAATCGCTTCCACATCGGCTTGGGAGTATTCACCGGCCTTATCAAATTCGAAGCTGCGCACATAGACGCCTTTCAGCTTCTTCACTAGTTCGCGAGCTTCGGCATCGCCCTCGTCATTCATGAACTTCGCCGCGAGCTGCAAGGTGCGACCGTTTAGCGTGACTTCTGTGGTCTCGGAAGCCTTCGCCGCGAGCCTGTCCAGGTCCACGGGCATCTTCAGCTCCTGCGCGATGGCCGCAGAACTCAATACTGCAACTGTGAGTAGAGCGAAAACAATGCGCCTCATAACCTGTTCTCCGGTTTCCCTTGTCCCATCTCGACCTCTTTCACTTTCTGTTTCGCCAAGCGCAGCTTGTTGCCGGTGATCCGAAGCGCAAGCAGGAGCTGCTGCCGGGCGATGCGGGCCTCCGCCTCTTCCCTCTTATGGTGTCGATACATTTGGTACCCGAAGCCGAGAGCCAGAACGCCTGCCAGCGTTGGGATCGCTGCCCATCGCAAAATCGGCCAGTGCCATCCTGGCCGATGAACTGGACGGACGACTTGCTCGCTATCCATTTCGATCCTGCTCAACACGCGCTCGGCAAAGCCAGGCGATGGATCACAGCGTCGCAATGCATTCTTCAGTTGCTTATCGATGTCGTTCAATGGTCTCTCCCATCAATCGTTGAGCCTTTCCGCGCAGCAAAGTCAGACTCCGCCGCAACCGGCTCTTGACGGTCGCGACTGGAACACCCAGCGTCTTCGCGATTTCATGTGGCTCCATCTCTTCCTGATACCGGAGGACCACGATCAGGCGTGCCTGGTCTGGCAACGATGTCACAAGCTTACGCAGCGAAGCCTCCAGTAACGGATCGGTCGCGCGAGCACGGGTGGTCGGCTCTTGGATATCCTCGAGCGCGACCTCGCGCCGATGATGTGCGGAGCGCGCATAGTCCATGGCGCGATGGCTGATTACCCTGCGCAGCCAGAACTTCACATGCTCAGGAGACTCCATCCTCGGCAGCTCGCGATAGAGCTTGAGGAACACGTCTTGGGCCAGCTCTTCGGCTACCGCACGGTCGCGGATAAAACGGAAGGCGATGCTGAACACCATCGCCTGGTGCTCGCGGACCAGCTCCGCAAAGTCCTCTCCATCTCGTCTCACCCGGTTAGCCTTCCCGGTCCCGCTCACGTGCCTCACCAGATACATACGACCGAAATTGGCCGATGAACGCAATTTTTTCGAGCACGACGGAAGGCTCTTCCAGCAGGCTGGCGTTGTATCGGCTGCGGAAAACATGGTCGTAGCGGCAGAAAAATTCCCTGGTGACTTCCCTGCTTGTTCTTTGAACTACTGCACTGAATGCGCACAGGTACTTTGTTCATGCTGGATTTAGTAAGAAAACCAAAGAAGTCCCTGTTATTCCCTGATTTCGCAACGAAAGTTACAAATTTTGGGAAGAATTCGTGGATTTGAGATTGAAT
>DATLKS010000914.1:0-19987 GCA_035538255.1 Terriglobales bacterium | reverse complement strand
CGCTCGAAGAAATCGAGTCCGGCAGTCAGGTTGTGTTGCTAGTCGCTCTAGGTCTGCTGGTTGTTTATCTTACTCTGGCGGCTCAGTACGAGAGCTGGTCGCTGCCGTTTATCGTGATCCTGGCTGTACCGATGGCAATTCTGGGTGCCATTTTGGCACAGTCCTTGCGCGGACTGATCAATGATATCTACTGCCAGGTCGGATTGGTCATGCTGATCGGACTCTCCAGCAAAAATGCGATTCTGATCGTCGAGTTCGCCGAGCAGTTGCGCGAGCGTGGACTCTCGATTACCGAAGCCGCGATTGAAGCTGCGCGCATCCGTCTCCGGCCGATTCTGATGACTTCATTCGCATTCATGCTCGGTGTGCTGCCGCTGGTGCTCGCTACCGGAGCAGGAAAGAATGGACGCCAGTCGGTGGGCACAACCGCATTTGGTGGCATGCTCGCGGCGACAACGCTGAACTTGCTGTTTATTCCTGTCCTGTACATCACACTCAAGACGTTGCAGGAAGGCCGAGGCGCAGGCGGACGCAGGCCCGAGATCCAGGAGCGTCCGGCAGAGGATGAACGCATTGCCGTTTAGTGCGAACAACGTGGATAATGCCTGCCCTAGGCAGGGAGCCATTTTGGGTCGGCGATCAAATACCCGGCCCAAGGCAACCAGGATCGACATTGTTTCGCTACGGCGCCCATCCCGACTAGGTGTAAGCAATCTGTAAATTCCTCGTTCGGACTAGCTGCAAGGCGCTAACTTTTGATGGCCTTTATTCGTCTACTTATTCGAAGAGATTGCTGGAGGGTCAGGGGTGGCTCTCACGCGTTCTCCTCCCAGGCTCTGGCGAGTACCTGCCAGGGCTTGGAGTTTCGCCCTCTCTAATCAATGTTCTCTCCACCCGTAGGCCGCGTGCCTACGGGATTTTTCTGGGAAAAGCAGCAGTCAGCGTTCAGCCACGAACCGTTCTGGAAGCATTTGCGATGAGTAGCCCACAGTGCAAACTATCCATTCTCAAAGTCGGCGAAAATGGCGACTGGCTGAATGCTGAATGCTGAGTGCTGCTCTCCGGTGTAGAATCTCGCTTCCCTCATGACGCGACACGTATTGAAACATCTCTTCCTCTTCGTCATTGTCATTTCCGCCTATTCTCTCTTCGCCCTCGAGCGTCAAAATGCCAGCGTTTATCACGCACGGCGCGTGGCACTCTCGCAGAAGACGAACGGCGGAGTAGTTGTCTTGTTCGCGCCAACTGAGCGTCCTGATGAGATTTTTGGCTTCCATCAGGAATCGAACTTTTACTATCTCACTGGTTGGACCGAACCGGGCGCTGCGCTCATCATCGCTCCCGCGATCGAGGCAAAGAAGGATGAGAACGGCAGCACACCGGGGCGCGCCTACACAGAAATTCTTTTTCTGCCTGCACGAAATCTTTTGCAGGAACGGTGGCTGGGACCGAAGCTGGGCCCGGGTGATACAGAGGTCACTCACATCACCGGATTCGAAAGAGTCGAACAGCTCGACAAAATGCACGATGAACTCGCGGCGATCGCGAGTTCCGGGCGCGCGTCCGTGTACTCCGATCTGGGCGACTATAACCATGAGTCAAATTCAGTCGGTCCGCTCGCATGGCTGCAGCGCGGCCAAGCCTTCGGCAGTTTCGCCGGCTTCGATGATGTAAAGAAGTTCATTGGACAGCTTCGGACAACGAAAGATCAAGGCGAACTCGATCTCATCGTGAAAGCCACGCGGGCCTCCATGGCCGGACACGTGGCCGCGCTCAAATCGATCCATCCAGGCACAACCGAGCGCGAAATACAAGCGCTGATGCAGTACGAATATCAGCGCCGCGGATGCGAGCGCTCGGCGTACGCTCCCATTGTGGGATCAGGACTCAACTCCACCGTGCTGCATTATTCGGATGACTCTGCGACCATGCAGACAGGCGATGTCGTACTAATGGATGTCGCCGGGGAGTATTCCATGTATGCCTCGGACATAACGCGAACGGCTCCGGTGAACGGACACTTCACGCCTCGGCAACGCGAGATATACAACATCGTTCTCGGAGCACAACAGGCCGCGATGCAGGCGTTCAAGGCTGGTACCTCGCACATCGGCAGAGCAGGTGCCGATTCGCTCGACAAAGTCGCGCGCGACTACATCGACTCGCACGGCAAAGATCTGCATGGCGCATCTCTAGGCAAGTACTTCATCCACGGCCTCGGCCACTATGTCGGGCTCGACGTACACGACGAAGGCGACTACACCATGCCTTTGGATAAGGGTTCGGTCTTCACCATCGAGCCGGGAATCTACATTCCCGAAGAGAAACTCGGTATAAGAATTGAAGACATCTATTACGTCGATCAACAAGGGAATCTGGTGCAGATCACGAAGGACCTGCCTCACACGGCAGAGGACATTGAAACAGCGATGAAGGCTCCGACGAGGTGAAAGATAAGCCGTCGCCTGTCAGCTCTGGGCCTGCTAGCTTCTTAGGCAATCCCCGACTGCTTCCCGGCCGAACGCCCCGCGCCGACAGCCGCTCATGAAACCGACGTTTGGAAACGAACGCTTTGCCCGTACGTCTAAGCACCACCGCAGGAGGAATTTATGGGGAACCTATGGCAGGACATCCGCTACGGCCTTCGGCAATTGCGCAAATCGCGAGGTTTCGCAATCGTGGCGATTCTCACGCTGGGGCTCGGCATTGGTGCGAATACAGCGATCTTCACCGTAGTGAACACGGTCTTCCTGCACCCTTTGCCGGTGAAAGATCCCAATCAATTGATGGGGATCTTTACCACCGATCAGCGGAATCGCGGTGGACTAAACAACTTCCTGCCAATCTCCCAGCCCAATGCAAAGGATGTTGCCGAGCGCGCGCAGTCGTTCTCCAGCGTGATGATGTTCACCGGCACCGGCGTCAGCATCACCATCGACGGCAAACCCCAGTCATTCCCTGCAGGACTGGTCTCCGGAAACTTCTTTGACGTTCTCGGCGTACAGGCCGAGCTTGGCCGTACTTTTCGGCCGGATGAAGACCAGCTCGGCGCGCCCGGCGTGATCGTACTCACTCACGGCGTATGGGAGCGGTACTTCGCCTCCAATCCCAACGTGATCGGAAAGAACGTTCTGCTCAATGGACAGGGATTCACCATCATCGGGGTGATGCCGCGCGGCTTCAAAGGCACGGCCGTTCTCGGCGGACCCGATATGTGGATGACGATGGCCACTCACGATCAGGTACTGGCCGGCGTACTCAAGGAGATGTATAGCGACCGGCGTTTCCTGAACTTTTCTGCTGTTGGCCGGCTCAATTCCGGTATCAGCATCGATCAAGCTCGGGCTGAGCTGAAGAACATTGGATTGCAGCTCGAGCATGACTTCCCTACTCCCAATAAGGGACGCAGTTTCACAGTCGTGCCTCTGCTCGAATCGACTCTGAATCCTAACGTACAGGGAGATGCCGAACGGGCCGGCGAACTGATGATGGGAGTGGTTGGTCTCGTGCTTCTCATTGCCTGCGCGAACATCTCCAATCTGCTGCTGGCGCGTGCGGCGGGAAGGAAACGGGAGATCTCCATCCGCCTTGCAATCGGCGCCTCCCGCACGCGCATCATTACTCAACTTCTTACCGAGTCAATTTTGCTCGCGCTTGCCGGTGGCATTGTCGGGCTCGGTGTCGCTGTTATCGCTCGTGATTTGCTGTGGAGCTTCCGGCCGCCGTTCCTGCAGCAGGCGATCAATTTGGAACTCAAACTCGACGGCAACGTGCTGTTTTTTACGCTAGTGATCTCACTGGCAACCGGCGTGATCTTCGGCCTTTTGCCGGCCCTACAGGCCTCGCGTCCCGATCTTTCCACTGAACTAAAAGAGCGCGCAGGATCGGAGATGTTTTCTGGGCGGCGATTTGGCCTGCGCAGCGCGTTTGTCATGCTGCAGTATGCCCTCTCGCTGATCGCCCTCATCGGCGCGGGATTGTTTCTCGTAAGCCTGCGCAACGCACAAAAGATCGAACCGGGTTTCGATACTCACAATCTGGGAATGCTCTCGTTTGATCTCGGCGCTCTCAACTACGATCCGGCGCGCATGCGCGAATTCCAGCGCCGCGCCATTGAAGCAGCCCAGACGCTGCCCGGTGTTAAGTCTGTCACCCTGGCGACGAATATTCCTCTTTTCGGCGGGGCCGGGATCGGCCGCAGCGTCTTCCCGGAAGGGGAAGAGGGAACCTCGACGCGCAATGGCATCCTCGCGGTGACTGACAATATCGCTCCCGATTACTTTCAGACGCTCGGCATTCCGATCCTTAGCGGCCGGCAATTCGACAGCTCCGACCGCGAAGATAGTCCCAAGGTTGCAATCATCAACCAAGCCGCTGCACACCGCTTCTGGCCCAATCAGGACCCGATCGGAAAGCGCTTCAAGTTCTTCGGCCTCGACTACTTTGTGCAGGTTGTCGGTGTAGCCCACGATGCCAAGTTCGGAACGCTTGGTGAAGAACCAAGACCGTACATGTACCTCCCGCTCATCCAGACTCCGAGTCCGGCGCTCACACTCATTTTCCGCTCTAGCGGCGACCCCCGACTCGTCCTCGCCTCCATGCGCGAGCGCATCCAGGCACTCGACCGCAATCTTCCACTGACCAATGTGTGGCCTATCGGTGAAGTTATCTCGCAAGCACTCTGGGGAGCGAAGTTTGCTGCCACTCTGCTCAGCATCTTTGCCGGATTGGCCATGATCCTCGCAGCGATCGGAGTGTACGGAGTAGTCGCCTATTCAGTAGGACAGCGTGTGCGCGAGATCGGCATACGCATGGCGCTGGGGGCACGTCGCGAGGACATCCTCGCAATGATCGTGCGTCAAAGTTCATTCTCTCTCGTAATGGGTCTCGGCATTGGTCTGATTGCCGCATTTGCCTTGGCGCGGATGATCACGACGTTGCTGTACGGCGTGAGCGCAGGATCGCCGATACCATTTGCGCTGCTGCCGGTGCTGCTGGCATCTGTGGGGCTCCTCGCGACGTACATTCCAGCGCGACGCGCGACAAAGGTGAATCCCATCATTGCGCTACGGCAGGAGCAGTGAGAAAGATCGCATGAGCGGGCCATCGTAAAGCGAAAATGGGGCTGTCGGCTTTCGGCGATCAGCTCGGCTAGCAACGGTTTTTTGTGTGGATCAAGATAAGAGTCCATTGGCCGAACGCCGAATGCCGAGTGCCCAGAGCCTCACCTCCCACCCGCTCACCACGGTTTCTCGCATTGAGTGCCTTTCACTCAACTTTCACACTCCCCCTCTTGACAATTCCAGAACTGCCTCTCTACAATTAGCACTCGTAAGGTGGAAGTGCTAACAGCAGCTTCTGCCAGCCATTCTGATGGCTTGATCCTCTAGCTGTCGCTCACGGATGGCAATCACATCTTGCTCATATTTTCAACAACTTGGAACGACAATTTCAAATTTTTAGACACTCACAAGGAGTCGATTAGGACATGGCAAAGCTAACCCCATTGCATGACCGCATTCTGGTTCGCCGTATTGAAGAGGGCGAAACCGTTCGTGGCGGCATCATCATTCCCGATACTGCGAAGGAGAAGCCGCAGGAGGGTGAGGTGATTGCTGTCGGTGCTGGCAAAAAGAACGAAAAGGGCGAAAGACAGCCTCTGGACGTGAAGGAAGGCGATCGCATTCTCTTCGGCAAGTACTCTGGAAACGAGATCAAGATCGACAACGAAGAATTCCTCATCATCCGCGAGGAGGAAGTTCTCGGCATCTTGAGCGCAGTCGCAAAGTCGGTAAAGAAGGCAAGCTAGGAAAGCTCCTGAGCTGCTTAGCTGCTGAGGCTCTAAGCCAGCAACTAGTTTCGAAGCAGCGACGGATTCAGTTTTAGGAGCTTAGAAGCTAAGCAGCTTAGAAGCTCTGATCAGACATTCTGCCGGCAACACGCCGGTTGTGACATCATCGGCCGCTGTGAGCGGTCAAGGAGACAGACAAATGGCAAAGCAGATCGTACACGGCGAGGAGTCGCGACAGGCGATTCTTCGTGGCGTCAACGTACTCGCTGACGCAGTGAAGGTGACGCTCGGTCCCAAGGGCCGCAACGTCGTCATCGAGAAGAAGTTTGGTTCGCCGACCATCACTAAGGACGGCGTGACCGTAGCCAAAGAAATCGAGTTGAAGGATGCACTCGAAAACATGGGCGCGCAGATGGTGCGCGAGGTCGCTTCCAAGACCTCTGATGTTGCCGGTGACGGCACCACCACCGCGACCGTGCTGGCGCAGTCGATCTTCCGCGAAGGCGTGAAGACCGTCGCTGCCGGAGCAAATCCGATGGCTCTGAAGCGCGGTATTGAGAAGGCCGTACAGGCCGTCGTGGGCAGCGCCGATGAAGACGGAAATCGTAAGGGTGGCGCATTGAACCAGTTCTCGAAGCCGGTTTCGGGTGACATGATCGCTCAGGTCGGCACCATCTCGGCTAACAACGACGAGACCATCGGCAAGATCATCGCCGAGGCCATGAAGAAGGTCGGCAAGGATGGCGTGATCACCGTCGAAGAGTCGAAGACGATGGAGACCCAGCTCGAGGTTGTCGAAGGTATGCAGTTCGACCGCGGCTATCTCTCTCCGTACTTCGTCACCGATCCGGAGCGGATGGAAGCTGTCCTCGAGAATCCCTACATCCTGATCTACGAAAAGAAGATCAGCTCGATGAAAGACCTGCTCCCGCTGCTCGAGCAGATCGCCAAGAGCGGCACCCCCCTCATCATCGTTGCCGAGGATGTCGAAGGCGAAGCGCTCGCGACGCTCGTAGTCAACAAGCTGCGCGGCACGCTGAACGTCGCTGCTGTGAAGGCTCCTGGATTCGGTGACCGCCGCAAGGCCATGCTGCAGGACATCGCGATCCTGACCGGTGGCAAGGCCATCACTGAAGACCTCGGCATTAAGCTCGAGAACGTTCAGGTGCAGGACCTCGGCCGTGCAAAGCGCGTCACCATCGATAAGGACAACACCACCATCATCGAAGGCAAGGGCCAAACCAAGGAGATCGAGGGCCGCGTGAAAGAGATTCGCGCCCAGATCGACAAGACCACCAGCGACTACGATCGCGAGAAGCTCCAGGAGCGTCTGGCTAAGCTCGTGGGCGGCGTTGCGGTGATCAAGGTCGGTGCTGCTACCGAGACCGAGATGAAGGAGAAGAAGGCCCGCGTCGAAGACGCAATGCACGCTACTCGCGCGGCTGTCGAAGAGGGCATCGTCCCTGGCGGCGGCGTAGCGCTGGTGCGCTGCATTCCCGCGATCGAGACTCTGCAGAAGTCGCTCACCGGCGACGAAGCCATCGGCGCCTCGATCGTGAAGCGCGCTCTTGAAGAGCCTCTGCGCCAGATCGTCGGCAACTCCGGCGAAGAAGGCGCGGTCGTGATCGGCAAGATCCGCGAGTCGAAAGACAACAACTACGGATACAACGCCCAGACTGGCGACTTCGAAGACCTGGTCAAGGCTGGCGTCATCGATCCGACCAAGGTCACGCGGACCGCGTTGCAGAACGCCGGCTCCATCGCTGGCCTGATGCTCACCACCGAAGCCCTGGTGAGCGAGCTTCCGGAAGAGAAGAAGGAACCCGCTGCTCCCGGCGGACACGGCGGCATGGGCGGAATGTACTAAAGGCAGCTGCTAAGCTGCTGAGCTTTAACTGGCAGCTCGGGAGCACCGAGAAGCCCCGCGGCGATTGCGGGGCTTTTTCTTTTGCCAATGCGGATCCGGGCGGCCTCGCGCTGGAGTTCGCGCCTGATAAATGGAACGGGATTCGATAAGCCAATCTCCAAACCCTGCGGCCTGTGTATTTATCGCGAAATGATCTTGTCGTATTCTGCATGAGTGCCGATCCAGCCCCACAGAATGCCCGCCTCAACCTCCTGGCCGAGAGCGCGGTACGCGAGGCCAACGCGGACGAGAATTGGCCTTCAGCAACTCAAAATTGGCCCGCGCTAGCAGCCGCCACAAGTGAGGGCTGGCGAGGTGCCTCAAATGTCGCGACTCTTGCCGGCGCGATGATCGGTCAGCGAGTTCTCCAAAAGCTTGCCCAGCTTGCCGGAAGCGGCGTCCCGCTCGATCTGAAGATCCCACTGCTCAGCGTCCCGCTGCAACAACCAGTCGCGAAGTTGCGCAACCTCTTCGGACGACAGCTTCTTGATCTCTTCCTCAAGCGCCTGAACTCTGGTCATAACGATGTTCTATTTTAGCTGTCGGACGGACCGCCAAACAGTCTAAAACGCGCTACAATCTCTGTCGTTTCCCCAAAAACATAACTGCAAGGTACATGTCCTTTAGTACATGTTCTGAGGGCATCTCTATCTGGCGCGACAAACCCGCCATTATTTAGGCAAGAGGCTGAATGTCCCCAGCAACAGCCGGCGGCAAAACCGTTCTATGTGTCGATGACACAGCGTACGTCCTGCAGATGCTAGAGATGTTTCTAACGGCTGTAGGTTATCGCGTCCTGACTGCATCCAATGGACGCGACGCTCTGCAGATGGCATCGGGATTCGCGCTGAACGCCGCCGTTCTGGATTTTGAAATGCCCGATCTTTCGGGCCTTGAAGTTGCACGAGTACTCAAGCGCAATCATCCACAACTTCCCATTTTGATGTACTCTGCACACCCGCAGCAGGACGACGTAAAAAGCTCAGGTGTCGTCGATGTATACGTACAAAAGGAGCAGCCGCAGGCGCTAGTGATAGAACTCACCCGCCTGCTGGGAGATACGCCGCCCGTTTTGGTACGACGGCGATTTCCTCGCTTCGCAATCTCGACCGCATTCACTTTACGACCCACCGGACGAACCTCGACGGAAGAAGTGCATGGAGTAATGAAGGATCTTGCAGAGGGCGGCTGTGGAGGCAATCTCGATCGCGCGATCCTTCCTGGAGAGCTTGTTGCGCTGGCGTTTGGTGTCCCAAATTGTGACCTGACATTGGAGTTAAATGCCCGCGTCCGCTACCGTAACGCCGAATCACATGGGTTTGAGTTTGTGGATGTAACCACGGCGCAGGAGCAAAATTTGAGGCGGTGCTTGGAAGTGCTGGCACTGGCTTGATCTGCATAGGGTATGGACCAACAGGATCAATTGTCCGGTCAAGCAAATCCCGAATCCGGATAAGACGTTGTCTTGGCCTGAGAAATGATAGATCCTGGGAAAATTGGCACTCCAGAATCGGAACCGATTAGGCCTAAGCCGTAGGACTGAACCGCAGCAGCGCCTCCATCGACTCGGCCCGCGATGACTGCTCTTCGTTTTGCCAGATCATCTCCTTGAGTCTTCCCCTCTCCATCACAAGCAGCACGTCGCAATTGCGGATCGTGTTCAAGCGATGTGCAATTACGAATGCTGTGCGTCCTTGCATCACCTCTTGCATTGACGCGACCAGATCGGCTTCGGTTGCGACATCGAGCGCGCTTGTAGGCTCATCGAGAATAAGCAGCGGAGCATTCTTGAGGTAGGCGCGCGCAATCGCGAGCCGCTGGCGCTGGCCACCGGAAAGGCGCGATCCGCCTTCGCCGATCTTGGTGTCGTACCCCTTAGGAAGGTCCGTGATGAACTGATGTGCATGTGCGGCCTTGGCGGCAGCAATCACCTCGGCACGGCTGGCATCGAGCCGCCCATACGCGATGTTATCGGCGATCGTTGCCGAAAACAGCACGGGCTCCTGGCTGATGATCGCAATCTGCTGCCGCAGCTCAGCGATGCCGTAATCGGGCAGGCTGACGCCATCGAGCAGAATGCGCCCGCTTGTGGGCTCATAGAAGCGGGCGAGAAGGTTAATGAGCGTAGTCTTGCCCGAACCGCTTTGGCCTACCACTCCAACCTTCGTTCCTGCCGGAATCGTGAACGACACATCGTCCAGCGCCTTGGTGCCCGAAGCGTACGCGAAGGTTACGTTCTCGAAAATGATCTGGCCGGCTGCGCGTGGCGCCGGAGAGCTGAGCGTCAGACTCTGTCCTAATTCAGGATTCTCGTCGAAGAGTGCGAATGCCCGCTCCAAGCTCACTCTCCATGACTGCAGCTCCGGGATCTTGCTGCTGATTGTCCTTAGAGGATCGTAGAGCTGGGCAACGTAAGCCATCACCAGAAGTAGATCGCCGAGTGTAATGAATCCCATCTTCACGTGGCGAATGCCGATCAACAGTGCTGCGGCGCTGCCGGCGGCGATGGAAAACGAGATCAGCAGATGGTACCCGGCTTGAATTGACGCGAGCCGTAGCTGCTCTTTCATCCTCTCGCGCGATCGCAGGCGGAAACGGCTGTCTTCAAAGTCCTCAGTGTTGAATGCTTTCACTACACGAATTGAAGCCAGCGCTTCGTTCATCAACAGCATCGCCGAGCTGTCAAGACTCTTCACTCCCTGCCACGCCTGGCGCGCGCGCCGGCTGGAGCGGCGCGCCGCGATCATCAGCGCAGGCGAGATCACGAGAGCGACAATCGCGATGGACTTGTCGATTCGCGCGACGATGTAGAACATGCCGGCAAAAGTTAGCGCGGCAGTCATCAGTGGAAGCACGCCCTGAATGAAGATGAACTGAATCGCCGGCGCATCATGCTGAATGCGATAAGCAATGTCATTGACGCCGCGACGATCGTGTGCGGTCAGGCTCAGGCGCTGCGCATGCCAGAAGAGGCGGTTGCGCAGCTCGAATACCAGGCGCTCGCCGGTGTAGGTCTGCAGCAGCCAGGAGGCGAGCGTCTGGAGATTACTCAGCACAGCCAGGCCCAGGAGAACGATCATCACCACCGCGAGATTGCCCATCTCCGAACCTGCGAATCGCGCAGGCACGAGATGACCTAAGCCCCGCGGCAAGGGATGGTTGCCGATCACGCTGTCCACCGCGATCTTCAGCGGCAACGGCATCAGAATCGAGATTGGGACGGAGATTACGCCCAGCAGGAAAATAGCGATCAGATGGGAATAGCTGGGCCTCGCCAGTTCCAGCAAGCGCTTCACGAAGACAATACGGCTACTATGAGTACTCTTCAGCAATGTCGTTTATCAGGGCACCTTTGCGACGCCCGCCAGTTTAATGATATTTGTCTTTCGGTTCTGTTGCGCACACACCTCTGACATAGTTTCACCTCATCTGTTGATTGAGAAATTACTTAGGTCCAATTCACCAGTCTCTTCTCTGGAGTCATGCTCCCGCGTGGGCTATATTGCAACGAAAATGCCTATTTCAAAGCAGACTGAAGCCGACCTGCGGCGATGGTAGGTCGAGGGCACGCTTCCCTAGCCCCTGGAGTCCCTCCGGGTCAAAGGTTGACACTGCTGGCAATATATCCAGACCAGGATTTCGTCATGGAGAGATTCAATGATCAATCGCCGCGAACTCTGCTCAGCACTCCCTTTTTTCGCACTCGCTAGCTCATGGGCTGCTAACGACCAGACACTCTCGTCCACCACATGGCCTTTTGATGAGCTGCCGAAGAAAGAGGCCAAGGACCACACTACTCGCCCCGTCACGAACGGCAAGCTCGCCACTGGAGAACATGTCGAAGTCCACGAGACGACGCTCGCTCCGGGAGCTATGCCGCATGCCCCTCACCAGCACAAACACAGCGAGTTCTGGCTCATTCGCGAAGGCACCGTGGAATTGACCATCGCCGGCCAGACGCATCGCTTAGGTCCCGGCGGCGTCGGTTTCGCCACCAACAATGACCTGCACGGGATCAAGAATGTTGGGGACGCACCGGCCCAGTACTTCGTGGTGGCGATCGGCGAGACGGCATAGGAACATCTCTCGCCTTTTTTCCAGCACGCAGAGGTGCGCCAGTAATACAGAATTTGCCCGTTCACTAAATCGATTCTCAAACGCGCGTCTTGACAGTCACAACTGCTCTCGGCGAACATGCCGTTCGCCTAAACAACTGTGTTTTTGCTGTACAAAACGGCCAGGAGGAGCAGGCAATGACTGCCAGCAAGAGAGCCCGTACAGTTCTCATTCTCATCGCGTGCGCGTTGTCGATCACTGCGGTAGCGATGTTCGGTCAAGCGGTGAACGGCACTTTACTGGGGACCCTAACCGATTCTTCCGGCGCAGTCGTGCCCGGAGCGCAAGTCACGATCACCGAAACGGGAACCGGTATTCCCCACTCCACTCAGAGCAATGCCAGCGGCAATTTTGTCTTCCCGAACCTTCCACCAGGAATGTATAGCATCACCTCCGAAGCACATGGCTTCAAGAAAGAAACACGTACTGACGTGCGCCTGGATGTGAATCAAACCGTGCGAGTGGACATGACCATGCAACCGGGAGCGGTAACGGAGACGGTCGAGGTCACCGGGGCAGTCCCGCTGCTGAAGACCGATCGCGCGGATGTGAGCCAAAACATCGAGACCACGCAGTTGGAGCAGTTACCCGTCGGCGGCGCCAACCGAAACTTCCAGAGTCTGCTCGCGCTAGTCCCCGGAGCAGGCAAACCGCGCCGGGATCACTCCGAGTTCTTCAATGCGCAGGACACACTTTCGACCGAAGTGAATGGGCAATCGCGAGAGTTCAATCAGCTGGCAATCGAGGGCGTGAACGATGACGAGCGTACCGGACTTCTGCAGATCTATGTTCCTCCTGCGGAGGCCATCCAGACAGTCGATGTGACCACCAGCAACTATGCCGCCGAATTCGGACGCGCTGGAGGAGCGGTCACAAATGTGATCCTGAAATCCGGCACCAACGATTTTCATGGCTCACTTTATGAATACAACCGGGTGAGCGCTCTCCAGGCACGTACGTACTTCCAGCGCACACCTGCAGGCCCCAGCCCGATTGCCCGCACTACTTTCAACTACTACGGTGGAACGATCGGCGGCCCAATTATCAAGGACAAAACATTCTTCTTCTTTGACCTTCTGCGCATTAACGACATTCGCGGCCAGTTTCAAAACACGCAGTTGCCGAACGATGCGTTCCGCAATGGCGATGTTCGAGCCGCGATAACTTCGGGCAAAGCGAATATCTACAATCCGTTTACGGGAAATGCCGACGGAACTAACCGACAGGTGATCTTCGCCTCATCAGCCCCGGGAGTAGCCACGATTCCGGGCCGCAATGGGCCGGTAGACGCCTACAATCCTGCGTGCACCGGCGCACCCACATGCAACAACGTCATACCCCTGGCGTTGATGGATCCGATTTCTCTGAAGATCCTTGCTCTCGTCCCGCATACGAACTTGCCAGGACTCAGCAACAACTTCCAGGAAAACACTCAATTCAGAAAGGACAGCTGGTCGTTCGATACTAAGATCGATCACAACTTCAGCCAGAAGGATCGGCTGGCGTTTCGCTTCAGCCGCGCAGTGCAGAATCCTCTCCAGCAGCCGATGTTCGGGCTTGCGGGCGGTCCTATCGGATTCCAGGGTCCCGGTAGTCAAACCGAACAGAGCGGTGCAATCAACGAAACACATATCTTTTCGCCAACTCTCGTGATGGAAACTCGGGCAGGCATCAGCCATTACCGAAATATCGCGGTAACCTCAGATCACGGCTCCACAGCGACTACCGCTCTTGGAATTCCCGGCGCCAATCTGGACGCATTCACCAGCGGCCTTACTCAGGTTGAGATTGGAAATGGATTTGGGAATCCCTTTGTTGGCTACTCGGCTTCGCAGCCGTGGGACCGCGGCGAAACCAACATCGATGTTGTGAACAGCTGGACAAAGATCAGCGGCAATCACACATTCAAGTGGGGTGCCGATGTTCGCCGTTTGCGCGATGATCTGGTGCAAGCGCAGACGTTTGGCCCACGTGGACACTTCGTCTTTGGTACCGGCACCACTTCACTCAACGGAGATACAGGTTGCTCCGGGAAAGCCTGTGCTTCCACGCAAGCCAACAATTTTGCTGCGTTCCTGCTCGATGCGCCGACGCAAGTTGGCCGCGACATCTCACTCGTTTCTGGCTCGTGGAGAGAGACCGAAGCTTTCTTCTTCGGCCAGGATACCTGGCATGCAAGCTCCAAGCTGACGATCGATGCTGGACTGCGATGGGAATTGTACGTGCCGGCGACCCCGAGCCGCCCTGGACGCTATTCGAACTACGATCCCTCCATCAACCGCCTGGTAATTGCTGGTGTGGCTGGCAATCCGCTCAATCTTGGCCGCGAGACTTACTACAAATACTTCGCTCCGCGCGTGGGCATTGCATATCGCGTCAGTGAAGAAACTGTGGTTCGCGCCGGCTTTGGAATCAGCTACGAACCGTTTACCAATAACCAATACGCATTTAACTTCCCGGTACGCCAGAACCAAGGAACTAATCAAGCCAACAGCTTCGCGTTTCCCTTTTTCGCCAATGGGCTGCTGGGAGATTTTCCAAATGGATTTCCTGCACCGAGTACTATCGCAATTGACGCCAGCGGAACTGTCAATCCCAGCAACGGCGATCCCTATAACGTGGTCGACAAACACTTCCAGGAACCATATGTTGAGTCGTACAACCTGTCGATTCAAAGGTCGCTGCCTGCGAATTTCGTGATGGATCTCGCCTATGTGGGGAATCACGGGGTAAAGATCCCAGTTGCATACAACGTGAATGCAGCGTTCAGCCCGGCTGTGAATCCAAACGGCACGTTAATGGCAACTACGTGTGCAGTGCAACCGCTATGCGCACAATTCGGGCGCACAGCATCTACAACTTTCTTATTTAAGCCCACAGTTTCGAATTACAACTCGTTACAGGCACGTTTCGATCGCAAATTCAAGAATGGCTTCCTTTTGACGACTTCCTACACATGGGCGAAAGCGCTCGCCTATCGTTCAGATATGGGAGCCGATGACGGAGGTCCAGACAACTACCTCGATTTCCAACGCAATTACACCGTCACCAGCCGCAACCGTGCTCACACCTTTGTCCAGAGCTACGTCTATGAACTGCCGTTCGGCAAGAACAAACGTTTCCTGAATTCCGGCGCCGCAAGCTGGATTCTGGGCGGATGGGGAGTCAGTGGCGTGCTGACGCGTATGAGCGGCACCCCACTTCACTTCACGGCCGATGGCAAAGCACCCAATGCGCCGGGGTCTACTCAGTACCCGAACCAAGTGGCTCCCTTCCATATGTTGGGAGGGATCGACACGGCATTGTGGTTCGACACTACTGCGTTCGTTCAACCCCAGGGCAACGGCGTGCTGGGCAACATGCGCCGTTATCAGTTCTCCGGCCCCGGATTCTTCAATCTCGATGCTGCCGTATTCCGTAACTTTCCTATCCGCGAACGGATGGGATTCGAATTCCGGGCGGAAGCCTTCAGCGTGACCAACACTCCACACTTCAGCAATCCCAGCACCAGTATTACTTCTTCAACCTATGGCCGTATCACTGGTACTGGCGATCAAAACGGCGGCGTCGGCGATGGAAACCGCACAATGGAGTTGAGTGCGAGGTTTACGTTCTGATCACATTGGGGGCTGGATCGCGCTGTCGGTCCGGCCTCTCCTCTTTCTGTTCCCCGGGTGCCAGAGTAATGAGCGGCGAGCAAAATTCATTGCTGCTCGTATTTACTGTGCGCGGGACGAAATGGACGTACCTGGCGCAACAGCGGTATCGTTATAGGTTTGGTTAGGAGTTCCGAGGAGGACCGTAAGGCAATGTCTTCTTTTTCCCGTCGTGACTTTATCAGCGGCCTGATTGCAGCCGGAGCCGTGGCTGCTTTGCCGAAACCGGCATGGGCGGCATTTGAACCGCTATACCCGCCGATGGATCTTTCCTATTTTGACACTCCAATTTCGGCGGCGCCGGCGCACATCAAGCTTGGATACGCTGCTATCACCTGGGGCGGCAATGATCGCCAAGCCATCGAAGATATCGCCTCTCTGGGATATCCGGGCATTCAATTGCGTTCCAATGTCGTGAAGGAAATTCCCGATCCGAACGAGTTGTCAAAGCTGCTGGACGAACACCATCTGACATTGGTCGCTCTCTCCAGCGGCAGCATAAACATGGAGTCGCCCGACGAGAAAGCCGAGATCGCGAAGCACAGTGCGAACGCCAAATACACGCACGATGCGCACGGACTCTATTTGCAAATGATCGACGTGCGGCCGAAGCGCGATCTCACCACTGACGATTACAAAAAGCTCGGCCGGATGCTCACCGAAATCGGCAAGCGCTCCGCTGATCTCGGCGTGAAGCTCGGATATCACAATCACATGGGCTCTATGGGGCAGAGCCCCGAAGAAATGGATCGTGTGATGGGCGCCAGCGATCGGCGCTACGTCAAGCTGGAGCTCGACATCGCCCACTGCGTCCAGGGCGGCGGCGATCCGGTGAAGGCGATTCAGAAATATCGCGATCGTCTCCTGTTCATACACATAAAGGATGTGGAAAGCATCCCAAAAGAGCAATCAAAGCGCGGGCGGGACTTCCGTTTCGTCGAGCTCGGGCGCGGGCGCGTCGATGTGCCTGCGACTTTCAAGGCGCTCGAAGACATCAACTTCCGGGGCTGGGCGGTAGTCGAGCTCGACGAGGTCCCCGATCCATCCCGAACTCCAAAGGACTCTGCATTGATCAGCAAGAACTATCTTCATGACCATCTGGGGTTCAACCTATGAACTCCCCATTTCGAGTCGCAGTCATCAACGATGAGATCGGCCAGGACTTCGCTCATGTAGTCGATATCGTCTCGCGCGAGTTCGGCATGCAATGGATCGAGCTGCGCGGCATGTGGAACAAGAACATCCTGAAGCTTGATTCCAAAGAAGTCGATGAGGCGCGTCAGTTATTGGAGAAGGCGAAGCTGCGCGTTACCGATCTCGCCACTCCGGTCTTCAAAGTGGATTTTCCCGGCGCTCCGCTGTCCAAAGCTGCGGAGAAGCGTGACACCTTCAACGCCGATTTCACATTCAAGCAGCAGGACGAGCTGCTTGAACGATCGTTCGAAATGGCAAAAGCTTTCAACACCGATCGTGTGCGCATCTTCGATTTCTGGCGTCTGGACGATCAGGCGCCCTACCGTGCCGCCATGGACGACAAGCTGCGTGAAGCCGCCGACAAGGCGGCCAAGAAAAACATCGTCCTCATTCTGGAAAATGAGTTCGCGTGTAACACCGCCACGGGAGCCGAGGCCGCGCGCACACTCTCCGCAGTTCAGTCGCCGAATTTCATGGTCAACTGGGATCCCGGCAACGCCGCTATGCGCGGTGAAAATGCTTTTCCTGATGGATATAACAAGCTGCCCAAGGACCGCATCGGCCACGTTCACTGCAAGGACATTCAGAAGAAGCCTGATGGCAAGCAAGGTTGGGCGGCCATGGGACGCGGCACTATCGACTGGAGCGGACAATTCCGTGCTCTCAAGCAGCAAGGGTATAAGTACGCGACCAGCCTCGAGACTCACTGGCGCGGCGCCGGAACGCCGGAGGAATCCACGCGTCAGAGCTGGGCAGGCATGAAGGACGAGCTGCAAAAGGCCGGGGCCCTGGCATAATTCATGTTTCACGTGGGCTTCACTGGCGGCGGCAACATCACTCAGACACATATTCGCGCCGCCGCCGCTGCCGGTCTCAAAATTGCCGCCGTGTTCGGCGCCAATTCTGACAAGGTCTCGGCCTTGGCAGAGCGGGACGGCGCGACGGCCTACACCGATCTTGACCGCTTTCTCTCTCATCGGCCGATGGAGATGGTTGTAGTCGGCAGCCCGTCGGCGGTTCATGCAGACGAAGGAATCGCCGCGGCCAATCATGGCTTGCACGTTTTGACGGAGAAGCCTATCGACGTCACAACCGAACGGGCAGACGCGCTGATAGAAACCGCCCGCCGAGCTGGCGTCAAGCTCGGTGTCATCTTTCAGGACCGGCTAAAGCGCGACATCCTCCGCCTGAAAAACTGGATAGACTCGGGCATGCTCGGTCGTCCGATTCTCGTTGAGGCGGCGGTGAAATGGTACCGTCCTCCGGAGTATTACTCCGACTCGAAATGGCGGGGCACTCTGGCCTTTGATGGTGGCGGGGCGCTGATCAACCAGGGCATTCATACCGTCGATTTGCTCATTTACCTGCTCGGCGAGATCACGCGCGTGCAGTCGGTCACAAAGACCTCGCTCCATCGCATCGAGAGCGAAGATACCTGCGTCGCCACCCTGGAGTTCGCCAATGGCGCCATCGGGGTTCTGCACGCAACCACCGCAGCGTATCCGGGATACCCGCGTCGAGTTGAGATCACCGGAACAGAAGGCACGGTGTGCGTAGAGCAAGATCGCATCACGAGAGCTGATCTGCGGAACTCTGCAGGCTACAACGATCGGGGCGAAGCGACCGACCAGAATGCCAGCTCCAACTCTCCAGTGGTTAGCGACATCCGTGGACACCAACGAATTATCGAGGATTTCGTTCAGTCAATTAATACGGAACGCTCTGCGGTGTGCGATGGCGAGGAAGGCCGCAAGAGTTTGGCCGTGGTCGAGGCGATTTATCGCGCCGCGCACGTGCGTGAAGCGGTTGTGTGCGGCGCATGAGTTCGGATTTAGGAAACGGAAAGGCAACGTGAACCCAGGAGGCCTATGTCAGACACATCCATACCCAGACGTGATTTTCTAAAGCAAGCTGCAATCGGAACCGCTGCATTTATGCTCTATCCTCCGTCACGAGTGCTCGGAGCCAACGACCGCGTGCGCGTCGGCATGATCGGTGTTGGCGGGCGCGGAAGCGAACTGCTGCATCAGATTCTCGCCGTGCCAAATGTGGACGTGGTTGCCATGGCCGACGTGTACACCCGTCGCCGCGATGAGGTAAAGGCAAAAGTTCCGAGGATTCAGACCTTCGACGATCATCGCAAGCTTCTCGACCAGAAAGATATCGATGCCGTGATTGTGGCCAGTCCCCTGCACATCCATGCTCGTCATTTCATGGATGTACTCGCTGCCGGCAAAGATCTCTATACCGAGAAGACGATGACCTGGTCGATTCCCGAAGCGGAAGAGTGCCTGAAAACTGCAAAGAGCTCCGATCGCATCGTTCAGCTCGGACTGCAGCATGAGAGCGACGGCTCCCTCGCCGATACAAAGAAATGGATCAAAGACGGCATCGTCGGCAAAGTCACGATGGTGGAGTCGTGGATGAGCCGCAACTCGCCACACGGCAAAGGGCAGTGGGTGCGGCCAGTTCCGCCGGACTGCACGCCGGAAAACGTTCGCTGGGATGCGTTCCTGAACGGACGTCCATCGCAGCCGTTCGACGGCAACAAGTTCATCAACTGGCGTCTTTTTTGGGAATTCTCCGGCGGAAACATCACGGAAAATATGGTCCACCAGATCTCCTGGATCATGAGCGCTCTCGATCTTCCGGTGCCCAGCGCAGCTACCATGTCAGGCGGCATCTTTTCGGAAAAAGACGGACGCGAAGTTCCCGATACCATCGCGGTCACACTTGAATTTCCCCAAGATATCGTTGTGCTCTGGCAGTCTACCTTCAGCAACAGTCACTACGGACTTGGCGAGCACATCCTGGGCAGCGATGGCACTATCGAGCACGTCGCGGGCGAACAGAACATGGTGACCGGCCGGTCACAGTCTGCCACACGCTATTACCCGGAAAAGATAAATCGCAAAAATGGAGCAGCGCTCACCGGCGAGACTCCTGACCAGAACCACATGCAGAACTGGATCGATTGTGTCCGCTCGCGCAAGCAGCCAAACGCAACCGTGGAGATCGGATATCTCTCGGCGGTCGCCGGTCACATGGCGAATCTTGCATACCGTAACAAACGGCGCATTACGTGGGATGAGGCGAAGTCGATGAATCCGGATGTGACGTAGTGCAGACCACGGCCTGTCCGCTTTCTTTTTTGAATTGTCATCCCGAATCGATGTCAGTGGTTATGCGATCTCAATTGCGGAGTGAGGGATCTGCTTTTCGCGGGCTAACGAAAAACAGATCCCTCGCGCAAGGAATGCGCTCGGGATGACAAGTCGAAGTGAGATTAGAGCATTTCCAGAGAGAGCATAAACCGATTCGATA
>DATLKS010000913.1:0-3660 GCA_035538255.1 Terriglobales bacterium | reverse complement strand
AGATCGAGTCCTCGCCACATTGAAAGAGGCTGTGGATACCGCCAAACGATACGAGATCGAATTTCGCATTGTCGTATCTGACGGCTCTCTTCGCTGGATTGCATCTTCCGGAGAGTTTTACAAAACCTTGAAGGGACAGGGGCGAATGATCGGCATCAACGTCGATATTACTCGCCGGAAGCTGGCAGAGAAGGCGCTGGAAGCGGCAGCCAGAGAAGAGATGGCGGGCGAGCTTGCGCACAAAATCAACAATCCGCTTCAGGGGCTCCTGCACGCGTTATACCTGCTTCACCAGCAATCACGCGAAGTCGAAGTCCAGCGCTACGCGGTAGCAGCGCAATCAGAGGCTGAGCGGGTTGCGCGCCTTGTCAAGGAGCTCTTGCGACTGTATTCGGAACCCCCTCGCGCCGCTTGAAGAACTATCGACGCCGCCCGTCTTCGGCATACCGAGCCGGGCATGTATCTTCCTCCATTGTCATTCAAATTCTGCATTTTCTTCCAGATACAACGATTGCCATTGAAATGGCTCCATTCCCCGTTCACTGATTTGTAACCCCCATTCGCCGCTTTCTGGTTGGGATAGTACGGAAGTGCCCTTAGGATGACGCTGTTGTGGTGTACCTCACCGCAGCGGACTGTAAGCCTTGGATTTCAATCTGGCGCCGCCCCCAACAGCGCTGTACCGCGGCGAGGAGATACATGGAATGCCGAAAGCCACTAAGTATGTTGAAAAGGCAGTCACAGTTGCCGCCAACGGCGCATGGCATGTTTTCGACAGCCTAAACAGCATTAAACCCAACCCGTCATTCACCCCCAAGTGGTCGGACAAGCCCCTTTTAAAGTCCTACGAGAAACAGAAGCCCCCATTGGGCTGGCCGCGTACGACTGACTCTCTTTGTCCACGCTGCGTCCCGGAAATTCGCCAACAGATCGTGGATGGCAAGCTGCCCCATGACATCCTGCTGAACGAAAAAGTCGGAGAAATTAAAGCCCAGATTATCGAACGCGATGGCAAGATCCTGATGGTGAAGGACTGCCCGAGGCATGGCCACTTCGAGGACGTAATGGCCATCGATACCGAGTTTTTCCGGCATCTCGAAGAAGTCTTCCCCGGCCGCGACATTCGCGCCCACGCCGACGAAAAGCTGCACAACCACGGCACCTCAACCATCAAGCACGGCCGCGGGTCGGTGCTGACGATTGATCTCACAAACCGCTGCAACATGATGTGCGATCCATGCTTCATGGATGCCAACCAGGTTGGCTTCGTGCACGAGCTCACATGGGAAGAGATCAAGACCATGCTCGACAACGCGATCTCGATCAAACCCCGTCGTCAAATGTCGGTGCAGTTCTCAGGTGGCGAGCCGACGCTCTCACCCTACTTCCTCGATGCTGTCGCCTACTCGCGCAAGGTCGGATACAACTCAGTGCAGGCGGCGAGCAACGGAATTGAGTTCGCGAAGAGTGAAGAGTTCTGCCGCCAGGCTGCTGAGGCGGGACTGCGCTATGTCTATCTGCAGTTTGACGGTATCGGCAACGCCGCCAACTCGCACCGCAAGGTCGGTAACCTCTTCGACGTAAAGCTCAAAGCCATCCACAACCTGCACAACGCCGGCGTTGAGATCGTTCCTGTAACGACGATCGTCAACGGCATCAACAACGAGCAGGTTGGCCGCATCATCCAGTTCGCCCTCGACAATCCCAAGACCATCAGCTTTCTCAGCTTTCAGCCTGTTTCCTTCACCGGACGCGACGAGGAAGTCACCGACGAGCGTCGTATGGCGCAGCGGTATACGTTGTCGCACCTGGCGCATGATGTGAAGAACCAGGTTGGCCTCGGCGAACCGGCGCGTGACTGGTTCCCGATTTCATTCATGAGCACCTTCTCCGATTGGGCCGACCTCGTGCATGGACCAAATGCCGATTGGGGACAGCTCTCCTGCGGATGCCATCCTAATTGCGGAATTGGCACCGCGATGATGATTGACAAAGAGACCAAGGAAGCGGTGCCAGTGCCCGCGTTTCTCAAAATGGAACGACTGGCGAAGGACGTTGCTCGAATCAACGACGCCGGACGTGGGCGATTCTTTTCGGTACTCGGAATGGCACTCGCGCTAACGCGGAACTACGATCCTTTCAAGGCTCCCACACATTTCAAAATGAAGGATCTCCTGCAAAAGTTCGACAAGTCCTTCGGCGCAACCAAGAATGCCGACAAGAAGTACGGCAGCGTGAAAGGTTCGCGTACGCTCGAAGACATCGAGAAGCGCCGCAAGGACCGCTGGAACTTCTTGTTCATCGCCGGCATGTGGTTCCAGGACCTGTTCAACTACGATTTCCGCCGCACTGAGCAATGCATCATTCCGTATGCCACACAGGAAGGCGAAATTTCATTCTGCGCCTACAACACCGGCGTGGGCTGGCGCAACATCATCGAGAAGATGCATATGACGGCCACTCTCACTAAGTGGTACGAAGAGCACGGACGTCATGAGATCTTTGCCGGCGGCAAGAATGTCGGTCTTGAAGACACCACGCATAAGCTCAAGCTGGTGCAAGAGCACGTGAGTGCTGGGGCCAACACCACGCTCGACGAACTCGGCATTGCAAAGAACGCTCGCGAAGAGAAGATTCGCGCGCGCGACGTCAAACTGAAGCAGGAAGCCGAGAACGCCAGGATGCTGGCGCTCTACCGCAAGGAAATCCTAAAAGAGCCTGCGCCAGAAGGCGGATTCATTCCTGTTTCAACGCTCATCGCACCCGCTTCGAAGCAGGCAATGCAGGAAGCACCTCCAGCAGAAGAGCCGGTGCTCGGAGATTAGTCGTTATGTAGTCCAATCCTCTGATGTAGTCCTCACTTCGGGCCGTCCCTTCTGGACGGCCTTTTCTTGGTGTGCCGAGCATGTTCGACAGCTGGAAGGTGAAAGTCCTTTTCACAACCTGATAGAGGTGAAGTGATAGCGAAGCGCAAAGGGTAGAAAGGCTGAATTTGCGAGTGCTGCCATACACATCCGCTCATGCATATGAACTCTTTGCTCTGCCACCACACCACGATGATCCATTTGATCGAATGATCATCTCTCAGGCATTAGCTGAGGATGTTCCCGTTGTCACCTCCGATTCTCGCTTTCGCCTTTATAAGGCTCTGAATGTGATCTGGTGAGCGAGCTTTACTCCAAGCCTCGCTCTTCTCTTGGCGCGTGATGCGGCAACGCCTGCGGCATTTCGGAAACATTCCATGCCCATGACGCCAGCACTGCTGCGCCTTGATTTGCTTCCTCGGGAATGACCTTATCGAACGTGTCGGTCTGGCTGTGGTGTGCCTCGCGGTAGTGGTCGGGCTTCTGCAGACAGAAATACGCGGGTACGCCCTTGTCCAGAAACTCCACATGATCCGATGAGCCGTAATAGCGAGTGTCTAGCGGATCCAGATTGAAGATCTCTGCCAGAGGCTGGTAGATCTCCTCCATCAGGGAAGCAGTTTCATATTGGTCTTCGAGAACGATGGTGAAGACCCTGCCAGTGCCCAAATCATGAACCAGCACCGCATCCATTTTGGGAATCTCAGCTTCGTGGTTCTTGACGAACAGCTCCGCACCTGTACCGCCCTCTTCCTCCCCGGTGAAGAGGATAAACGTGATCGTCCGCTTCGGTTTC
>DATLKS010000912.1:0-3603 GCA_035538255.1 Terriglobales bacterium | reverse complement strand
GCGGAACCACCGAAACATTCACCTGGGCGCAGGGAATTTGCATCACAATTCAGTTAGTCCTTTTCTCAACGCTTATTTAGTTCAGTTGAGGGCTCATCGCGGCCTCCGAGGGAGTCATATCGGAGGTCATATTGTTTGTTTCTATAACGTTTAGGGGGCGAGCGTTAGCTCGCCCCCTAAACGTTAGGGAGGAAGGCGATGAGGAGATGGGACCGGCTAGTGGATGCATATATGGATGAGTATCGGGCGCGAGGACTGAGCGAGGCATCGGTTGCGTACACGGAGTCCCGGCTGGACCGGTGGGGGCGCTGGCTGAAGAAGCGCCGGCCACGGGTTTCGATCGAGTATATCGGCGTGGATCTGATCACCAACTACATTGCATCCTGCGCCAGTTTTCGATCGAAGGCCACCGTATACGCAACTCTGAGCACGATGCGGGGCTTTGGCGACTACCTGGTCACCCAGGGCCTGTGGAAGAGGAACCCGCTGCGCTGGATGAGAGGGCCGAAGGTCAGTCCGTACAGCCGCTTGCCGCAGCGGATCGACCAGGCGCATATGGAAGCGATGTGGCGGGAGGCTGCAGGCCGGCGAGGCGATTACAGTGCCCATCTCTGGGTGACGATTCTGGCCATGCTGTACGGTACAGGGCTTCGCCGCGGTGAGTTGGAGAGGCTCGATGTCGATGCATTCGATCGCATGCAAGGCACTGTTCGCATCGACGGCCGCAAGACAGGCCGCGAACGTTGCGTGCCTTTGCCGGAAGTCACACTGCAGTGTCTCGAAGCATATTTGCCTCAGCGCCACAACCAGCTCGAACAGTGCGGGCGGCTGGACGAGCTTGCGCTGCTGGTGAGTCGCAACGGCAAGCGTCTTTCAAGTTTCGCCATCAGCAACGGTGTACACGCCATCTCCCGCCGTGCGCAAGTTCCGGTTCACAGCCTTCATCAGTTCCGGCACAGCTGTGCGTCGGATCTGCTCGAAGCTGGAGTTCACCTGGCCGAAGTACAACGCATCCTCGGCCATTGCGTGATCGCGACGACCGTACGTTACATACATATCGCCGATCCACAGCGACGCGCAGCGATCGAACTCCATCCCATCAACGCTTTGCTGTTTTCCGCACAGGGGGTAAACGCATGACGGCATCGAACCAGTCCGCGTTGGATCCGTTGATCGAGGGCTACCTGAACTACCTCGACAAGGTGGGACGTAAGACTCCGCGAACCATCATTGATGTGCGCTGCACATTGCGCCACGCGATGAGCGGATTGCGCGACGACGTTCCATTGTGGCATCTGCGTCTCGAAGATTACCTGCGTTGGCTCGAAGCAGAACGACGTTCCGGTTGCACCGAGACCAGCCTGGCGAAGTATCTGAGTCATCTGCGCGGCTTCCTCGACTACGCCTGGCGGAGCGGCCGCAGCGAGCGGAACGTGCTGGATGGATTCACACTCAAGCATGCCTTACCGCGAACTGCGCCTAGTTCTCTGAGCCTGGAAGAAGCCGAAAAGCTAGTGAAGGCAACATCGGCAACCGGACCGTCAGCACGACGGGATCGCCTGGTTGTGCTGATACTGTATGGCTGCGGTCTGCGCACCGACGAGCTCTGCGCCCTCGACGTAGCCGGGATCAACCGCGAACGGCACGAGCTTCTGGTGCTGCGTGCCAAGGGCGATCGGCCGCGTACCGTTCCGATTCCTGAGGCGCTCTACACGGAGTTGCTCGCCTACCTGCTCGAGCACGGAAAACGCGGACCGCTCTTTCGAACCGCCGCCAAGTATCGAAGGCTGCGAGCCAGTGATGTCTGCAGGATTGTGAAGGACACGGTGAAACGTGCCGGTCTGCGCTCCGACATCACCCCTCGTACTCTGCGCCACAGTTTCGCGACCCACCTGATGGATCGCGGCGTCGATCTTGCGGTCATCGCTTCGCTGATGGGCCATCGCAGCCCGCAGGAGACCGGAGTCTACCTGCACGTTCTGCCGGGCCGGACTGAAGCCGCTGTACGAACCCTTCCCATCGGAGACCTGCCATGAAGTGGTCATTCTGGATTGAGCTCTACATCCGCACCCATTGCGTCGCCCGCGGTTTGCGCTCGCTGACTCTCGTTGCCTATGAGAACTCCCTCAAGCAGTTTCACGAGTGGGTCCGTGGCAAGTGCGCAGATCGTGCCCCTGACGAGATCACTGCGCGTGACGTCCTCGCCTACGTCCAGTATCTGCGCGAAGTGCGCGACAACGGCCCCTCCGCGGTGAACCGCGCCGTGGTGGTGCTGCGCCGCTTTTATTGTGCAATGGTGGCCATGGGATATCTCGAGGCTTCCGCCAACCCGCTTGCCACCTTTCCTTCCATCAAAGCGGTTCCCCGCAAGCTACCGATTTCTCTCTCCCAGGAACAAGTCAGCCAGCTGCTTGCTGAGCCGAAGACCAACACGCTGATCGGCCTGCGCGATCGCGCCTTGCTCGCGCTTCTCTATGGCACCGGCATCCGTGCATCGGAGTGTGCCTCCTTGCGCAACAGCCATGTCGACCTGAAGGAACTGACGATTAGAGTGCGCGGCAAGGGCGGCCATGAACGCGTGGTTCCACTCAACCCGCGGCTTGCAGAATTGCTCAACGCATACGTGCAAGCCCGCGGTCCGGCGATTCCATCGGCGCCTTTCTTCCGATCCCGCTTCGGACGACTCCTGTCACGTGGCAGCGTCTATGAGCGCGTGCGCACATGGGGACAGCGAAGCCGCATTGGTGTTCGCCTCTCACCGCATCGCATGCGCCACACATTTGCGACTCATCTGGTCCGCGCCGGCGTTGGGCTGGTCACGATCCGCGATCTGCTAGGGCATCGCCTCATTACGAGCACCCAAGTCTATCTGCACGTCACGGCCGACGACCTTCGCGCTGCTGCAGCCAGGCATCCCATAAGCCGCCTACTCGACGCCATCCGGACCTTCATTTCCCCAGGGCCGCTGCCGTTTCAGAAAGTGCGGCCCGTTTGCAGTACAGGATAAGTCGATCTAGATCGACTTATCCTGTACTGCAAACCTCTATGCCTTTCCCCTTTTCAGAGCACTTGATTCCAAGTGATGCAGACGTACGTGCAAAAGCAGACTTACTAGCCCCGAAACACACTTAGTAACTCATACTCTTTGCTTCGAGAAACAACTTTCCTCTTCTTTTTCAAGCTCTATTCAGTGCTAAGATGGCTTGTCGGACTCATGAGATCAATGAGAACTGCGATAAAAGCGAGCCTAGCACTCGAACTAAATATGCCTACGACACGCTCAACAGGCTAACGCAGAAGAGCTACTCGGATGGGACTCCCATAACGTATCACGTATACGATACAGCAAACATCAGCATTGGACAGCCAGTGCAGCATTTTACAACGAGCAATGTTGTCGGTCGGTTGAGCGTGATCTGTGTGTGGGTTAACAACACTTGTCAGAGCATGACTGCCTTTAGTTACGATGCGATGGGCCGGGTAGCCGAGACTATAACTAACACGCCAAGCAATGCGACAACGGGAGCAATCTACACACTTTCTGCGAACTACTATCTGGACGGTAATCTCTCGAGCCTGACCTACCCCGACGGCCGAGTGATC
>DATLKS010000911.1:0-4504 GCA_035538255.1 Terriglobales bacterium | reverse complement strand
TGATTCCATGACAATGTCGGCTCCCACGCACGAGTAGAGTTGGTGGTGCCAAAGCCAACCAACAGGCTCGGGAGAAAGGAGCCGAACGATGATCATTATAGGAGTGGATTATCACCCCGAGTTTCAGCAAATTGCTTCGGTGGATACCGAGACCGGAGAGTTTCAGGAAAAACGGATTGGGCATCGCGAGGAAGCGGAAAGTTCTATCGCGATCTCGCGGCGCCAGGAATAAAGGTGCGTGTGGGCATGGAGGCCAGTGGACACGCGCGCTGGTTTGAACGACTGCTGGCAGAGCTCAAGGTTGAACTATGGATCGGAGATGCAGCGGAAATTCGCACGAAGCGGGTCCGCAAGCAGAAGACGGATCGTCAGGATGCGCAGTTGATTCTGCGCTTGTTGCTGGAGGATCGATTCCCACGCATCTGGGTACCAAGTTGGGAAAATCGGGATCTGCGGCAACTGCTGTGGCACCGGCATCGCATGGTGCAAGCGCGCACCCGCATCATGAACCAACTACAAGCCGTGGCTCTGAACGAATGCGCTCGAAGAAGCGGTTGTGGCGGGAACACGGACGACAGCAACTGGAATCCTTCCAGCTGGCGCCGTGGGCCAGCCGGCGACGACGCGATCTGCTGGAGATGCTGGATCGACTGAACCCGACCATCGCGGAACTGAGTTTGGCCATCGAGCACGAAGTGGAGAAGTATCCCGAGGCCCAGCGATTGATGACGCATCCTGGTGTTGGCCCACTCACCGCGCTCGCCTTCGTGCTGATCATGGGGAATGCAGAACGCTTCCAGTGCGGCAAGCAGATTGCGAGTTATCTCGGACTAGTTCCACTGGAAGAGTCGAGCGGGAATCGGCGACGGCTGGGACACATCACCAAGCAAGGGAACTCGATGTTGCGCTTCTTGCTGGTGGAAGCGGCGCAGGTCACGGTTCGCAGCCTGCCCGAGTGGCGTAGTAAGTATCTACACCTGATGATGCGACCAGGACGGAAAACCGCCAAGGTCGCAATGGCGCGCAAACTAGCGGTTCGTCTGTACTGGATGATGCGTAAGGAATGGGATTATCAGCAAGTGAAAAAGTTCGGTTCGCACGCGGGACAGCCCGGAAATCGCCATGGTGTGCAATAGAACACCGAGAGATTGATTGGGCCTCCCGCTCTTCTTCATAGAATGAAGAAGAGTTCGAAGTAGTAATCATGATCGCAGTACGAGACCGAAGAGATGCATGGGTCGGACCGAGTTCCTGACCTGAACTGATTGCGAGCGAGCCTGGGGTTGGAAAAGGCAAAACCATCCACTAGAGCGAAATGGCGCTCTTCTTTGAGTGCATGCTCCAAGTGTGCTCAAAAACTGCTTGACACCCCCGACATTGTCAGAGATGTCATCCCCTCGACTACGTTGAAAAATATTTGTGGCGGACAGGAGGATAACAGTGCCCTGGGACGTTTACATCTCTCTCAAATGTAACGAATGGTTCAGCCCCAGATGGGATGACTGTCTACTTGCCAATACAGAACGTGCTGAAGATCAGATTCAGGATGTCATCCGTAGTAGTCTCGCCTGTGATCGCATCCAGCGGACGCAGGGCCGCGTGCAGATCCATGAGCAACATTTCGTGAGGTATGCGATTGTGAACTGCGGTTTCTGCGGCTGTGAGTCCTTGTAGAGATTCATCGACGAGTTTGCGCTGACGGAGGTTGGTAATGAATCCAGTTTCCTGCTGCGCCCCCGAACTCCCCCCAACTTCTGAGACGATTTTCTGACGCAGCTCCTCGATACCTGCGCCGGAGAGCGCCGATGTGCGCACTTGCGGCAGATGATCCAACTCGAAGCCAAGTTCCTTTTCGGAATCGGCCAGATCGCTTTTATTATGAACCATAATGCGTTTGCGCCCGACGGTTGCATCGATCAGTCGCCGTTCTTCTTCAGAGTTTTCCACGGCAGTATGGTCGCTTACGACTAAGACAAGGTCCGCATCGGCGAGCGCCTCGTAGGATTTGCGAATACCGATCTCCTCCGCTTCGTCTGCCGCGCTGCGAATGCCTGCCGTATCGATGAGCCGGATTGGGATGCCGGCCAATGAGACGGTTTCCGTTACCAGATCGCGCGTAGTTCCGGGAATGGCCGTGACGATGGCTCGCTCGCGCTCAATCAGCCGGTTAAACAGGCTGGACTTTCCCACATTGGGACGTCCGACGATCGCGAGCATCAGCCCATCGTGCACTATACGGCCATAGCCAAAGGATTGGGCAAGCGATGCGAGTGGCTGCCGAATCCCGGCGATGGACGCGAGGATTTTCTCGTCCGGCAGCACAGCGACATCGTCTTCGCCGAAGTCGATCCCGGCTTCGAGCACAGCGATCAATTCCACCAGCCGTCGCTTGATCGGAGCAATGCGGCGCGAGAGCGCGCCTTCGAGTTGCTGTGCGGCAGCTTTGGCCTGAAACAGTGTCTGTGACTCGATGAGGTCGCGTACCGCTTCGGCCTGCGTAAGATCGACGCGCCCGTGCAGGAAGCCGCGCATCGTGAACTCGCCCGGCTCGGCGAGCCTGGCTCCACGTGAGAGCGCCTGTTCCACCATGTATTCAAGAACAACCGGCGCGCCATGCGCCGAGATTTCGACGACGTCCTCTGTCGTGTAGGAATGCGGCTTTTCAAAAAAAGTGGCGACTACTTCGTCGATCCGTTCTCCGGTCTTTTCGTCCACGAGTTCGCCAAAGACTGCACGGCCCGGCTCGAGTGGCCGCTTGAGACGAAGTAGAGGGTCGGCAATCGCGCGCGCCTCCGGCCCGCTGAGCCGCACGACACCGATGCCGCCGCGCCCTGGAGGCGTGGAAACTGCGACGATGGTGTCGTCGAGATGCACTCCAGAATTCTAGCTATTGAGGCACAAAACTGTTCACCTTGGAGCCACGGAGAATACGGACGAAAGGATTGATAACCCAGCAATTTTGCAGTTCAGAGCAATTAAAAGCGCAGAGCCAATTGCATCGAGACTTGCTTGGCCAACGTGGGTACAGCCGCCGGTGTTCGGTGATCTTTAAGCTGCTTCGTGTTCTGCGTCGCTCCGTCGGTGAAGAGGGCTCTCGCCCGAAATTGCCGCAAGGGTAACGCTTCGATATACTTGAAGTTTGTCCTAAGCAAAACTCTTGAGTAGGAGTGCATTGCTCGATGCCGAAGCGCACATTTCAGCCCAACCGCCGGAGGCGGAGTAAGACGCATGGGTTTAGAACCCGCATGAAGACCAAGTCCGGCCAGGCGGTGCTGTCGCGCCGCCGCGCGAAGGGACGCAAGCGGGTGTCCGTAAAGTCCGGATTCCGCGAGTAGTCGCGCCTCATCTCCTTCCCACTGACATCCTCTTGTGCAGAGCGCAAAGGCAAAACTGGAACGTTCGGTTGTAAAGAGGATGCGATCTCAATGTCGATTCCCCGTGATCACCGATTGCGCAAGCATGCTGAATTTGAGCTTGTGTACCGGTTGGGACGACGCCACTTTTCGCAGGTGCTGACGGCCTTCTATTTGCTTCGCGCCCACGAATCGGCACCCGGCATGGGCCCTCGAGTGGGTATCACAGTGGGAAAGGCCTTGGGAAAGGCAACGGTTCGAAATCGTATTAAGCGTAGGCTACGCGCCGCAGTAATGGAGAACTTGAGTCGGCTCAGCCGTCCTGTGGATGTGGTGATTAATCCGAAAAAAGTGACCTTGGAGATTGAATACAGCGGGATTTGCTCGGAGATAGCGCGAGCCTTTGAGGCGATTCAGCAAAAGGCTGCCCTGCCGGGGGACAGTCAGGACCTCGGGAACTGTAAACCGGAAAAATCTCGTATAGCTAGCAAGAACACATAGTTGCAAATGCAAACCGCTACTCCAGAGATCGCAAGCGCGCAGCATCTGATCGAGTTGCTGCTGGCCTGGTATAAACGATGGCTGTCGCCCCTTTTCGGGAATTCCTGCCGCTTCGCTCCGACTTGTTCCGAGTACACGGCGGGGGCCGTGGCGCAGCACGGTTGGCTACGTGGGAGCTTGTTGGCGGCTTGGCGGCTGCTGCGGTGTCACCCTTTTGCCGCAAGTGGTTACGATCCGGTGCCGCGCTGTTCGCACTCTGAGCAACTTCGCTCTTAGACTCTCGCATTTTTTGGCAGGTAAAGTTGAACGACTTCCAGACACCTAATCAGGATCCAGGCTCAGAGCGGCGACTATTACTAACTTTCGCGCTCACATTCGTCGTAATCTTCATCACCCAGCAGTTCATCTCCAAGTACTACAAACCTCCTGCGCCGGCTCCGCGACAGGAACAGACGCAAAATTCAGTTCCGGCGCCCCTTTCTGCCGGGTCTCCCAGCACCGCTGAACCGCCAGCGAAGACCGCAGCAGCAGCGGTTCCAGCAAAGCAGGCGAGCACGGAATCAACGACCGTGATCGAGAACGATCTTTACAAGATAACGTTCAGTAATCACGGAGGCGTGGCGAAGTCATGGGTGCTGAAGAAGTATAAG
>DATLKS010000910.1:0-1615 GCA_035538255.1 Terriglobales bacterium | reverse complement strand
GCATTTGTCGCCGATCAGGAGTGAATCGCATTGTGTGTAATTCCGAGCGCCAGTCGCTCCCTTGAGAATCTTCACCTGTCCCCGGTACGTGTTCTGTCCGCGTCCGGCTGAGATTCCCTTGGAGACGATCGTGCTGCGCGTGTTCTTCCCGATATGGATCATCTTGGTGCCGGTATCGGCCTGCTGATAGTTGTTGGTCAGGGCCACTGAGTAGAATTCGCCTACTGAGTTCTCGCCCTGCAGAATGCAGCTCGGATACTTCCAGGTGATCGCCGATCCCGTTTCTACCTGCGTCCACGAGATCTTCGAGTTCTTGCCCAAGCACTTACCGCGCTTAGTGACAAAGTTGTAGATCCCGCCTCTGCCTTCCTTGTCGCCTGGATACCAGTTCTGCACGGTCGAGTACTTGATCTGCGCATTGTCCAACGCAACCAGCTCAACGACTGCCGCGTGCAGTTGGTTTTCATCGCGAATCGGAGCCGTACAGCCCTCGAGATAGCTGACGTACGCGCCTTCGTCGGCGACGATCAGCGTGCGCTCGAACTGTCCCGTCTCTGCCCCATTAATGCGGAAGTAAGTCGAAAGCTCCATGGGACAGCGAACGCCCTTGGGCACATAGACGAAAGATCCATCGCTGAAGACCGCCGCGTTGAGCGCGGCAAAGAAGTTGTCGGTGTACGGCACTACCGATCCCAGGTACTTCTGGACCAAGTCAGGATGCTTCTGCACCGCTTCGGAGAAGGAACAGAAGATCACGCCGGCCTGTGCGAGCCTGTCCTTGAAAGTGGTTGCAACTGAGATGCTGTCGAAAACAGCATCGACCGCCACCCCAGCCAGCATCTTCTGCTCTTGGAGCGGAATGCCCAGCTTTTCATAAGTGCGAAGGATCTCCGGATCGAGCTGATCGAGGCTCTCGAGTGTCGGCTTCTGCTTCGGCGCCGAATAGTAAGTAATTCCCTGATAATCAATCGGACCGTATTTGATGTTCGCCCACTTGGGTTCGGCCGCAGACTTCTCCTGAGACGCCCAATAGCGATATGCCCTCAATCGCCACTCCAGCATGAATTCAGGTTCGTTCTTCTTGGCCGAGATGAGGCGGATAGTGTCCTCATTTAAGCCCTTCGGGACTCGCTCTTCTTCGATAGCGGTGACAAAACCCCACTTGTACTCCCGCTCCGCCAAGTCTCGAATTGCGTTAACGCTTGTGCTCATTGCACTCTCCCTGACACGAAACCTATGGTCGGTACCAGATTTCCCTTTGCATCTTTGATGACTGTCAATTGCAGCGGATGAATTAAGTCAGCCAGCATCACTTTTTCCAGCGCGCCCCGAACCACACGGCTGATGATCCGCTGATTGCTCTTGATCGGGCAGCATTGCTCAAGATCACATGCGCCGGAATCGTCGGTGCCGCACTCGGTGAGCGCGATCGGACCTTCAAGCGCAGCTACAATCTCAGCAATCGAGATAGACTGCGGCGGTCGGGCCAGGCTATATCCACCCTTAATTCCTCGATGCGATACCAGCAAGCCGCCTTGCAGAAGCTGCTTCAGGAGCTTGCTAACCGTCGGCAGCGGCAGGTGCGACTCGACGGCAAGGTCGCGGGCCGTGTGCA
>DATLKS010000909.1:0-2563 GCA_035538255.1 Terriglobales bacterium | reverse complement strand
CTTGCTCCCTCCGGACAGCAAGGCATCTATATGGGCTTCGCTTTTCTTCCTATTGGCATCGGCTCTCTTGTCGCCGGAATATTCGGTGGCAAGTTGATCCATCACTTTGGTGAAGTCACTCACAGACCGCAGCTGATGTGGTGGGCAGTAGCAGGGGTGGGAGTTCTTACTGCCTTAGCGCTTTGGATCTACGACCGGGCCTTTGCGCCGGCCGCGGCTTCGACGGCTGCCTAATAGTTGTTATATGAACGTTGCTGCGATAAGCGGGTTGAGGGAGACTTCGGGACCAACTGGACCTTGTCTCCTGCGGCACTTCGAACAACGGGGCGCCGGAATCGTGACACACTGTCTCCATCAAAACACCACAAGTGATTGGAGAGAAAGATGCAGATGCCACAGTATGCAAACGAGCGACAACTGGGTCCAGGAGTCTTGAGACTTGCAGGTTTCATTTTAGTACTTGTCCTGCTGCTGATGATGGGCGCGTGTTCCGTCACCAAGGTGGACACAGGAAACGTTGGCGTCCTGACGATGTTTGGGCGCGTTACTGGCGACGTGCTGCCTGAGGGCATTCACCTGATCAATCCGCTGAAGTCGTCGAATCTGCTGTCGGTGAGGACGCAGGAGCAAAAGGAGACTGCCTCGGTCCCCTCCAGCGAAGGTCTCATCATGACGCTGGAGGCTTCCCTGCTCTTCCACCTTGATCGCGACAAAGCCGCCGATGTGTATCAGCACCTCGGAGGGGATTACGTGTTGAAGATCGTCGAGCCCACGCTACGGTCGGCGATTCGAGAAGCGACATCCTCTCACGGAGCGAATGCGCTCTACACCGGCGAGCGTGAGCAGGTGGCGAAGGAGATTGAATCGAATCTCGCTTCCCAGCTTGCACCCAGAGGCGTCGTAGTGGAGAAGGTCCTGCTGCGCGACATTCAACTCCCCGAATCGCTAAAGCGGTCAATCGAGCTGAAGCAGGCCGCCGAACAGGAATCGTTGGCCATGCAATTCAAGTTGCAAAAGGAAAAGCAGGAAGCCGACCGAAAGAGGATCGAAGCGCAGGGCATCAAGGACTTTCAAACCATTGTGGCTCAAGGTATTACTCCCGGTCTGCTGGAGTGGAAAGGAATCGAAGCGACCGAGAAGCTGGCTACAGCGCCGAATGCCAAAGTGGTGATCGTCGGCAATCAGAAGAACGGTCTGCCCTTGGTGCTCGGCGGAAGCTAGTGCCCATGGCTCATTGGTCGTGAGACAACTTACGTCCCGCGTGGCACCAGCAGGAAGCTTTGCACAGCGATAGCCGCTGCCTGTCTGCTTCGAGAAGCATCGAGCGTAAAGATCAGCCGCATTTGGCTGAATTGATGGCAGCGTGGATAAGGCGGGATCCTAAAACTGAGATTCTCGGAATGGGAATTACTGGCGTTTTCGATCCGAGTGCTAACGTCCAGACGCTGAATTCCCAGCGATTGGGCAGGATGGTCCCACGTCGCGGCGTCTACCAGTACTAGCTCGACTGATACCGTTCCGGGAAATACATCGGCGTCGAACATCGCAAGCTTGATGGCTCCGAGCCTGGCGGTGTTGATAGGTTCATAGAGGTTCTGGACTGCTTCCATCAGAAGCGGCTTGTAATTAGACGAACGCACTCCAACGGTCGCTGGATCACCCTCGGCAGTAATCGAGTCCAGCGGCGGACGGACAAAGGGAAATTGAAAGAACCAATACGAACCCGTAAAGGGGATGGCCAGTGGCCGCATCAGATTCGGCTCCGAACCTCCAAAAGAGATTTCCGATGGGGCCGACACTGGATTAGTCTTCGGTGGTTTTGGCGTGAGGATCACGCCGATGTAGCCGTCGCTTCGGATACGCGTTTGCTCGAGTCGTACAGAACGATTGGCAACGACCTGCCCAGAAGTGCCACCGAGGACTAGTTTGCGGAACACAGCTTCGAGAAAATCGCTGCGTTGACCGAGAGAGACGAGGAGGGGAAGTAAGCCGATAACAATTACGATAGTCGCCACCGCTGCGCTCGGGAGTAGATACCTTTGCGGAGAAGCTGTCTGCGGTTGGTCTGTTGATTCGTCTGCGGCCCCGCGCAACTGCCCAGCGATAAGCGCAGCTCCGAGTACAAACAGCAGTAACGCAAGCTCGCGTTTATAGATGAGATTTGCCAGAACCGCGGTCTGCAACATGGCGGAGCTGAGGATTGCGCGCGTAAGCTGCTTTACGAACGGCCATGTGCGAGTAACGAGAAACGCGGGACGCAGGCCAGCGGTTCCTGAAACGGAACAGCTTGTCGCATCGGGGCGGCTGCGGGCGGGAATTTGCAGCAGAGTGCATCCTCCCAGCACCATTCCTGCGGCCACAAAGCCAGCAATTGCGGAGCGTTCCAGAAACAGCAGCATCAACGGCGCCATCCAGACTGCTACCGCAACCGCACGGAGACTGTTGCGACGCACCGCGGGATCCGATACCTGCAGTCCCGGTCCATAGCTCGCGATCGCACCTGAGATCGCAGCAACAGCGACGATCACTAGGTACTCCAAAGCGATGAGAATAGCCGGGACAA
>DATLKS010000908.1:0-2507 GCA_035538255.1 Terriglobales bacterium | reverse complement strand
AGGGCACTGGTCTTGCAGTCACCAGAGGTGACATACTGTGCCACTGCCATGATTGAACCGGCATTCTTTTCCGACGTCACGACCACGTAGGGCACTGGGCCGCTGTGGACCGAGACGAAGTAGTTGCCGGCCGGCAGCACTGCGGAACCCCAGCGCGTCTCGTGGCTTACCGTGAACTTGCCGCTTGCCTCCTGCGCAAGGACCGGAAGACTGGCAGTTAGTAGCAACAAAAGTGAAAAAACGAGGGTTTTTGCGAGCTTCATTTTCTAATCTCCAATCGAGAATTCGGTTGGTGTCGAGTTCAATCGCGACGGAAGAGCGGCTTCCGAGATTGCGCTTGGACTCGTGCACGCGTGCTCTCTGGGTCGCTGTGCGTAACTACTCAGCCGGGAGAAACCAGCCACTGCTTGCCAGAGGAAACACTGTGTAACGCTCTGCAATGAACGCTTGCGGAACGTCGCGATCAGGAGATCAGCTTGGATTGGAGCGAGTGTACTTCAGGGTTCCTCGCTAATGAGAGACTACGATTCAGCCGCACGGAAAGCAAATTGAAAGAAGTGATGGGCGCGATAAGAAATTTTGCCGTGATCTAAACCGTTTCAGAAGGGTATGTAAGCCACTGCTCACCAACTACTTAGCTCGCGCATTCTTGTCCCCGTCGATCGCGGCGATTACTTTCGGTTACTTCGGATTTCCCGCGATTAAAACAATGGCAGTGAGTGCGCATAGCGCATTCTAAGATCATTTGATACCGGTCTATCTGGCAAGAGGTCTCTGAACGGTGTCCAAACGGAAAGAGCTGCGCACCAAGGCCGTTCTGCCGGTCAAAATCACGGGCGTTGATATCTCGGCCAAACCGTTTTCCTGCAGGGGTTACAGTCCCGCTCGCGCAGGGACAGACTGTCTTCCTGCATCGTTTCGGACTGCGAGCCAAATTCACAGTTAAATGGCGTGGTACGGGCACACGCAAGGGACAATATGGACTGAAGGCGCTGGAACCGCACAAACCACTGTGGGGGATCAGTTTGCCGCAGAGACAAAAAGACAGATTTTGGGTCGAGCCCACACCCAAGGACCGTCGCCGGTTTCCGCGGCATGCCTGCTCCGGTGGAATCGATATTTACACTGCACTCGAGTATCCATTTTGGGCGGAGATCAGCGACATCTCAGCATCCGGAATCTATGTGAAGACCTTCAATCCGCTCGCAAAGGGAACATTGGTCAGGGCGCGAATCAGTTCCGGCAATTTCAGATTTGAAACTCATGCGGAAATCAGCACTTGTGATCCGGCGGTCGGCATGGGCCTACGGTTCACGGTAATGTCGCAGCAGAATCTGGCTGCTCTGAGGGACTTGCTGGAAACATTGAGAGTATCGTTCGCAGATGCAGGCGAGCTGCAAGAGATCATCGTCGAAGAAGAACTCACAGAAGTGTGAGAGTTCCGAGCCGCCGTTGCTAACTGGGAAAATGGAAGTGGACATCCTGGCGGGAGGCCACAGGCATGCCATTGACGCTGGCAGGCCGGAATCGCCAATTCTCCAGCACCGCCAAGACCTTCTCATCGATTCCGTATCCGATCGACTGCAATACCTTCTTAGCGACGATGTTGCCCGCGACATCGATCGTGACTTCGATGACCACATCACCGGCAACCCCGGGCGGTAATTCCGATGCGCTCACATGGGGATCGGGAAATTTAACGGGAAGTGCGGGAAAGGCGCCGATGCCATAGATACGTCCGACGCTGGAATCCCCATTAGGCGAACCCAGCGCAGGAGACTGGACCTTGGCATCGGTGGGATGCTCGTCGGTCTGATGCGCCGCAACATGGTGCCGCTTGAGCGGACGCTTCACGGCCGCGGTGTATTTCAGGCTATGCGATTCCTCGTTGACGGGAATGCGAAACGAAGAGTCCGTGGGCAAATAGACCAGGCCGATTGACTGACCATTTTCACCGGTCATAACTGCCGTGCGATTAATCAGCGGCGGCTCGGGCTGCCAGCAAAAATAGGCCACAATCGCGGTGTGCAGGACGAACGACAGCACCATCGCCCGCCTGGACAGGCCCGGTCCAACTTCCGCTTCTCTCCACAGCGTAAACATTGAGCGCTCGCCGCTCTCAAATATAGTAGCTCAGGTTTGCTCCGGCCGGGCCGACCTTCGCCGGGCCGGGATGCACTTTGGAAATAGACCTATCGGGCGAGAAATTGTGAGCAGAAAATCCGTAGCGAGGTGAGCTAAGCCGTCCCGAACAGCTTGCCCAGGTCGGTCGAGGCGTAGCGAATTCCCACAAAAAATGTGCCGAAGAGCGCATACACGGCGCTCACTTCGTCGAAGCGCATTTCGTAGATCAGCTTCTTGAATACCAGGGGATCATCGGCGAAGAGCGTAACTCCCCATTCCCAATCGTCGAATCCGATTGATCCAGTGATGATCTGCTTCACCTCGCCTGCATACCGGCGGCCGACGAGCCCGTGCTCATTCATCTGCCGCTGACGTTCTTCGAT
>DATLKS010000907.1:0-1986 GCA_035538255.1 Terriglobales bacterium | reverse complement strand
AAGAATGCGGCAACGCCATGACTGACGGGCCAAACAACAAGCCATGACCTTGAGGATCGAGCGATCGGTGCGGCAGGAAATCATGGTTTTTGCGCTCAGTGGGGGCGCACGACCGCGCAGGAGGTCGCGGAGCTGAGAGCGCTCTTTGATGTGGACTACCGAACCATCGTTTTGGATTTGCGGGACATGAGGTTGGCGGATCGCGATGCGGTGAAGCTTCCGAGAGATTGCGAGGCGGATGGGATGAAGCTGGAGAACTGTCTGGCGTATCACAAGATACCGTGAAGACGCGGAAGACACAGCGCAAGACTGCTTTCTGAATGCTTTCGTCCATCTCAAGGACTTTGATGGCAGATCCCGCATTGCCATTGATGCCACCTTGATGAAGCTTCGCAAAAAACCGCGGAGCGCGTGAAGTTCCCATAGACAAGCCAAACCCGTCGTGTGAATGCGTAGCGCAAAACCAATTTCGGGACCACGCTCCCGATCCGGAAGTGATTTGCTCCCTTCGTGAACAGAAACGCACGGTCATGAAATGCCAGGCGTGACCGAGGAGAGAGAAATCTGACCGGGAGGGATAAGTCAGAAAGGTGCACAAGGAGAATTCAATGCAACGGGGAAACGATTTGCAACAGCAGCGGGTGGTCGTGGTGGGTGGGTCGTCGGGGATTGGTTTGGCCGTAGCCCAACAGGCGGCCTCGCAGGGAGCCAAGGTCGTTATCGTCTCTAGCGACGCGGAACGAGTCCAGAAGGCCGTTGAGTGTATCAGTGGCGAAGCACAGGGACAAGCGGTCAACGTCACGGACGAACGAGCCGTTGCAACCTTTTTTGCCAAACTTGGCAGTTTCGATCATTTGGTCTTCACCGCCGGCGATGCGCTGCAATTGAATGACCTTGCAGCGACAGACCTCGCCAAGGCCCGGCACGCTTTTGAGTTGCGCTACTGGGCTGCTCTGGCTGCGGTCAAGTACGCAAGCCCGCATATCCGCAAGGACGGCTCCATCGTGCTCACAACCGGAGTCGCCGGCCGGCGCCCGCACAAGGGATGGACAGTGGTCGCAAGCATCTGCGGAACTATCGAAACCTTGACGCGTGCCCTGGCGGTCGAGTTGGCGCCGATTCGTGTCAACGCGGTGTGTCCTGGTGTCGTTCGAACGAACCTCTGGCAGAGCATGAATGCAGACGCAAGGGAACACCTGTATAAGAACGTAGGCAACAGCCTGCCTGTGGGCCGGGTCGCCGAGCCTTATGACATAGCCCAAGCCTATCTATTCTTGATGCAAGAAGGATTTAGCACGGGGCAGACCGTTGTGGTCGATGGTGGAACAGTCCTGGTTTAGAGGCGGCTGCGAAGTTCACCAATAGAGTGCAAGTCAGCAGTTTCGAGATTGAAAGGAGAACGTCGTTATGAAAACCGACGATTCAGGAACTATGGCAAGAGCAGCAATTATCACCGGCGCGTCGCGCGGCATAGGGGCGGCCGTCGCTGAACGGCTCGCGAAAGACGGCTTTTCCGTAGTTGTGAATTATGCAGGCAGCGAAGCAGAAGCTTCTGCACTCGTCAACAAGATTACGTCGGCGGGGGGACACGCGATCACCGCAAAAGCTGACGTCAGCAACGCGGACGAGGTTTCGCGGATGTTCGAAGTCGCGGAAAAGGAATTCGGAGGAGTCGACGTGCTCGTCAACAATGCCGGCATCATGCTCCTGTCGAGCGTGGCCATGACGGATGATACGGTCTTCGACCGGCAAATTGCCGTCAATCTGAAGGGAACATTCAACGGACTGCGAGAGGCAGCCAAACGCCTTCGCAATGGCGGACGTATCATCAACTTCTCCACGAGTGTTGTCGGACTCAAGCTCGAAACCTATGGCGTTTACGCCGCGACGAAAGCATCTGTCGAGGCACTTACGGGGATCCTTTCGAAAGAACTGCGCGGGCAGTCGATTACGGTAAACGCCATAGCGCCGGGGCCTACCGCCACG
>DATLKS010000906.1:0-3667 GCA_035538255.1 Terriglobales bacterium | reverse complement strand
TTGACGCCACTTCCAACGCCACAGGACTCGTGTTGCCAATTTCACCCTTGACAGAGCCGTCGTGGTTATAGAAGGGATGACAATGTCAGGCCCACTGTCTGGTGCGGGTGTTCTGGCGTCTAATCTCCTGATCAATGATTGGAAAATAGTCGCGCGAGCGCGAACGCGGCAGTGGCGGCCAGGCCACCGGTGAGAGTTGTCTGCACTGCGCTGCGAAACGGAGCGACGCCGGTGACGCGTCCTTTGATGTAGCCGAAGATCGCGAGTGCGACGATCGTAATTAACACCGACCACAGCAGCGCAGAGTAGATTCCGTTCAGCGCGATGTACGGCGCAAGGGGAATAAGTCCGCCAAAGATGTATGAAGCGGCGATCGTCGCGGCGCTGTTACGCGCCCGCTGCGGCTCAGGCTTCTCCAGTCCCAATTCGAAACGCATCATGAAATCGATCCAGGCTTCAGGATTGCGTTTTAAGGCGTTAAGAACCGGAGTGCTATCCTCCTCACTTACGCCGTAGGTGTGGAAGATATCGTAGATCTCCTGCTCTTCGTCGCGGACGCGCTCCACGATCTCGCGTTCCTCGCGCCGGCGTTCGCTGGCGTAGTGCTGGGCATCCCCTTTTGCGGCGAGATATCCGCCCAGGCCCATTGCGATCGATCCGGCGGCGATTTCTGCAAAGCCTGCAAGGACAATCAGTCTATTTACGCTAACCGCGCCGGTCAGTCCCGCTGCCAAAGCGAATGGGACGGTGAGCCCGTCGGCCATGCCGATTACGATGTCGCGGACCAAATCGCTGGAAGCGAAGTGCCGTCCCACATGGAGAACATCCGTATGTTCATGCGCCATGCAAATAAGCCTAGCTGAAGCGAATGAATCTGCCGAGTGGGAACGGGTGCCGACATGGATACGGCCGGGTGTTTCTCGATTTCACGATTTAGTGATTTTGTGATCGGGTGATTTTCAAATTGCAAAATCACAAAATCGCTAAATCACAATTCCAAACACCGGGCCGAGGTGCCCGTATCCAGCTTGGCGTTTTCCACAGCGAACGACGGATGAAAGATTGACAGGTATTCCCAGCAGAGCAATGATGCAAACACCAACTATCGACGATCCGATGGCTCGCGGAAATGGGCTTAGAACAACGGATCAGGCCAGTACGAACGACGGTCTCATAATCCGTTGTTCTAAGAAGACCTATCATCTGATTCACAATTTTTCGCACATACTGAGCCATTGATGGGGCCGCTACGTCTATGAACTGTCATCCCGCACTCCGCAGCAGTGATGCTTGCGTTCCCATCGTCTAACGCGGAGTGCGGGATCTCCCATGTTGTTTTGTCAAGGACTCCGGTCAAGCCGCCAGGGCGAAGTGATCGGAGTCCTTGACAAAACAACATGGGAGATCCCTCGCGCAAAACCGGCCCTTCGAAATGACAGTGTGATGGTGAACGGCGGTTCACGGGGGGATTTGATTGCCACGGGCAAGGCAGCCGCGCGAATAGCGCGGCTGTCGCTTTCAGTTTCCCCTTTGGTCTCAGTCCTCCTGCCATCGATCTGGACGATGGTCCCATGGAAGACGGTGTTTGAAGGCGATCGCTTCTGTCGATTCCTTCTCATAGGGGAAGACCTCATGGAATGGCAATCGCCTGCGCGTGAATCCGTGTGCGAGGTACTTGGCAGGAGATTTCGTCCGGCACACCGGGCACTTCCGTTTCGTCTTTGGCCTGTGATTCGGCGGAAGCGCCAACCTAACCAGCCCGCAATTCGCACAACGGATCTCACCACCGACCTGACCGGACGCTTCGCTCTGCTCCTCGCAGTCGGTAGTTCCAATTCCGGCAACGGGGTGAGCTTGTGATCGCCGTGGTAACAGAAGGTCTCGTCGGCGCATGAGGCGCACATCGGTCCGCAATATTCGCAGAGCACCTGCGCCGGCGCTCCGCATGGAAACGCACGCTCGCCGGTCGGGTCGTATCCAACTGACCGCGCTACCTCGCAGGTGTAACGTGGATCCGGGCGCCCTCGCCCGGGTGTTGGGTTGGGACTTGAAGTTGTCCCGAGAGCATGAGAAATCGGAGCCACTCGAGGACTTCAGCTCGGTGCTCTGCTGGCAAAGTTCGCGCACATGGACTAGCGCCGAATCCGCATGATCATTGATGATTTTTGGGTTGGAGATTGAATCGCTGTACGAACGACGGAATTTGATCCATTGTTCTTAAGGGCAGAAGTCTGCTGCTTGTGGTGCGTAGTCGGCACTCCGCAATGGGTTGCGCCAACTACCGGATTGGTGGCGGCGGCTGGACTCGAACCAGCGACCTACGGATTATGAGACCGTCGCTCTAACCACCTGAGCTACACCGCCACTTTGTCGATTGACCTTGGGATTTCGGTCTGGGAGAGTCCTGAAGAGGTGGCTCCAGGACCGCAGTCGAGTTCGAATCGACCACTGCTTTGATTTTACCAAAGCAGCTTCTGAGCGGCTAAACTGCTAAGCCAAAAGCAAAAAGCGTTGAACATGGAGGGCACGGAGGGCGCGGAGGAAAAGGTATTGGATTGCCGATGGCGCAGTCCGGCGATTTGCGAGTTCGTGGATCTCTGATTCGGGACGGTGATTCACATCTCAGGTAGTTTCACGTCGGCTCACGTCGGCAAGTCTCGAATTAATGTTTCTGATGCTTTCCCTGTGCTCTCTGCGTCCTCCGTGCCCTCCGTGTTCCACGCTTTTGCCTTTGCTTAGCAGCTTAGAAGCTTAGTAGCTTAGTAGCTGCTCATGCACTCCATCGCCATCATTCCTGCACGCATTGCTTCTACTCGTTTGCCGCGCAAGATTTTGCGTGAGATCGCTGGGCGTCCGATGCTGGCGCATGTCGTGGAGGCAGCGAGACGATGCACGCAGCTCGCTGATGTGATCGTCGCCACCGATTCGGAGGAGATCCTCGCGTTCTGCAAGCAGAACGGATGGCGGGCGGAGATGACTTCGCCGGCGCACCGCAGCGGCACCGATCGTGTGTGGGAGGTTGCGCAGCGCATTCCAGCCGACGTTTACGTGAATGTTCAGGGCGACGAGCCGCTGGCGCGTCCGGAGCACATCTCGGCGCTGCTTGCGCCGATGCAGAACCCGACCGTACTGGTCTCAACCGCGAAGACGCCCTGCAGCGCCGCTGATGTAAACAATCCGAATGCGGTGAAGGTTGTCACCGATCTCGCCAGCCATGCGCTGTACTTCAGCCGCGCAACCGTTCCGGCAGATCGCGATAATACGGGAACCGTCCCCAGGTTCAAGCATCTCGGTTTTTATGGATATCGGCGCGAGGCTCTGGAAAAGTTCTGTTCCTGGCCCGAATCCCAACTGGAGCGTGCCGAGCGCCTCGAGCAATTGCGCTTCCTCGATCACGGAATCGCGATTCATGTTGCCGAGACGCCGTATGACACTATCGGCGTGGATACCGAGGAGGACTTGCGGAGGGTGGAGGATATTTTGAGGAGGAAGAGCATTTAACTTCTCGCACTGACGGATACCTTGGTCTGTCATCCTTCTATGAAAACAGGCGTGCCTGTCCATAGGGATATTGCGGGGGTGAATGCGGACAGACTTCTATGCGTGCTCGAGGCACATAAGGTATGTCCGTGAGCGGCGGCTCCATCTGAGGATCGTCCTCGAAGGA
>DATLKS010000905.1:0-1822 GCA_035538255.1 Terriglobales bacterium | reverse complement strand
GGGGTTTATGACGGAAGCGGCAAAGAGGAACGGCAGCAGCTTGAAAACGTCATGCGCGACCACCACGTGCAGTCGGTAAAAGGCATCTGCAATGCATTGCTTGAATACGCTGTAAAAAAAAATGATCATCTGCGCCAGATTAGCGAAGAAGATCGCATTGATGATAAGACGGTGTTCATTATCAGGCGGAACTGAAGAATGAAGGACAATCGAATTCATCCCGAGCTCCCAGCGCGCAAACTGGGCAGCTTCCGCTAAATGGTCTATTTTTCGGATTCGTCCAAGTTCCTTCCGTTCCTATCTGAACGAAGCTCAGTCCATTTCTTGTAGGAAGTGATTTGCGCGCATGGCATCGACTCTGGACCGATTACGTCTACCTGGAATGTATGGTCCGCCGCTTTGCCGCAAGCGAAAAGTGATGTCACGGGTTGGTCTGCGCAAATGTATACGGCCTTTGTTGGAGTGAATCACTCCTGGCCAGGATGGAATGCGCTGCGCTCTGTTCCCCATTAGTAATTCAGTCTCTAGAGACTTCTTCCGGTTACGGGTTTGGAGAGCGCCGGGTTCGACCGTTGTGCCATCTCCTTATTCGCCAGCAGACCTGGCAAGAAAGCATATTCTTCGCAGTAGTCGCTAGGCCGCCGCAACTTCAGCCAATACCGGGGGCCGATATTCTTCATTCTTAGCGAGCACGGCCCACGCCATACGCGCCATCTTATTCGCTAGAGCCACTCCGGCCACATTGCGGTGCGTACGCGATGTGAGTTGGGCCAACCACCTGCTCAGACCGGAAGACTGCTTGGTACGTTGTTGCATGACTGCACGTGCTCCTTGCACGAAAAGTCTCCGCAAGTAGGAGTTCCCACGTTTGCTGATACCGAGCAGCTTCTGCTTGCCGCCGGTGGAGTGTTCACGCGGAACTACTCCCATCCAGGCGGCGAACTCTCGACCCTTGCGGAAAGCCCCTCCGTTCCCGATGGCCGCGATAACTGCGGTCGCCGTCACCGGTCCGATGCCAGGGATGGCCACCAGTCGTTGACAGGCTTCGTTTTCGCAAGCAGTCTTCTTGATCAGCGCATCGGCTTCGTCGATCCGCAGATCCAAGTGATCGAGCTCCAGCTTCAGTTGCGCCAGCAGCATGCGCAGTGCGCCCGATAGTTTCGCGTCGGCGTCTTCCAGGATCCCGGGCAATGCTGCACCAACATGACACCGTCCTTTCCGGAGAGTGATGCCACGTTCGAGTAGCAATCCACGAATCTGGTTGATGACTGCCGTGCGACGCATCACCCAGCGCTCGCGCACCCGGTGCAGGGACTGCAGATCCAGCTGGTCATCGGTCTTGATCGGCACGAAGCGCATCGTGGGTCGTGAGACAGCCTCCGCGATCGCCTCGGCATCGATGTAGTCGCTCTTGTTCGTCTTCACGTAGGGCTTCACATACTGCGCTGGAATCAGCCGTACTTCATGTCCTTGTTCCCGCAGGGCTCGACCAAGAAAATGCGCACCTCCGCAAGCTTCCATGCCCATCAGCTCGACGTGTACGTTGGCGGTGAAGCGCAGCAGCTGTGTACGTGAGAACTTCTTGCGCACCACGACCTCGCCCTGCAGGTTAAGCCCTACCAGATGAAAAACTGTCTTACCAAGATCAATGCCGATGGTGTGTAGTTCCATAGGACGCCTCCTCCGCAAGCCTCTCATACACAGGCTACTGACTAGGTAAAGGCGGCGGACCATCCCATTAGTTATCATCGGACGAGCTTTGCCTGGTGGTTTTGTACGAGGTCTGAGCGAAAAACCTCGAAGGGATGAAGATGAAACTGAA
>DATLKS010000904.1:0-1541 GCA_035538255.1 Terriglobales bacterium | reverse complement strand
AGCTGGACGGATCGACTGCAGCGCGAAGTGCGTAAGCGAGCGTAGATAGAACTCCGTGCACTTGACCAGTTCTCTTGGGACGACGAGTCTAAGGATTGATTCTTGTCTGGAGGAAGTCAGCCTGGAATGAAGTCTGGATTTGCCCTTCCATTTTGGTTGATGATGGCTGTGATCCTTTCCTCTGCCGCCGCGGTCGCGCAGCAGTTGCCGCCGGTCGAGCCTCCAAAGCCGATGCCGGAGTCGCCGACCGATGCGCAGACTCTGCATGTCACCACAACCGAAGTCCTGGTACCCACGCTGGTGGAAAAACGCGGTGGAGGCATTATCTACGGACTCAAGCAGGGTGACTTTGTCGTTGAGGACAACGGCGTGCCGCAGAAGATCCATGTGCAGGAGGAGATGGACACCGCGCCCGTGGCGCTAGTGATTGCGGTTGAACTGGGCGGCGCAAGCGTGCTGGAATTCGACAAGCTGGCCAAGATGGGGCCGCTGCTCGATCTGTACCTGACTGACCCGAGGAGCGAAGTTGCGCTGATGGGATTCGATTCGCGGCCGCATCTGATCTCCGATTACACACATTCGGGCGACCAGATCAACGATGCGCTGAACCATTTGGATCCGGGCGATGGTGGAGCAGCAATTCTCGACACCATCAGTTCGGCGGTCGATCTGCTCGAGACCCAGCCCAAGGAGTATCGCCGAGTTCTGCTGCTGATCAGCGAGCAGCGCGATCACGGCAGCAGGCACACCAAGCCCGCGGCTCTGATCCAGAAAATTGGCGGCTCGGACGTGCTGATCCTCAGCGTCGCTTTTTCTCCCACCCGCGCCGAGTTCGAGCACGACCTAGCCAACGACGTGAAGGGGAATGGCGAGGAGGAACCGACGATGAGCATGGTCTCGGCGCTTATCGCGGCGATCGAGGCATTCAAGAAAAACGTGACCAAAGAGATCGCTTTGATGAGCGGGGGCGAGTACCGAACGTTCACTGGCGATAAGCGGTTCGAGCAGCGCGTGGTGGATGCGGCCAAGCACATGCGCAATCGCTACCTGATCACCTTCAGCCCTTCCGACCCGACTTCGGGACTGCATACGCTACGGGTAAGAACAACACAGGATTACGGGGCGAGGATTGTCGCCCGGGCGAACTACTGGGCGGGTGGAGGACCATAGCGCGTGCGCGGCAACTCAGCCGAGCAACGAGGTTGAGGAAGCTGAGGAAACCGAGCGGAGCGGGAACTCCGAAGCCAATCTGGGTGAGCGAAGAAGAAGCCCGATCTCACGTTGCTGCATGTGCGGTACGAGTAAAAAAACCTGTGCCTCGTTACACGACGGCCTTCGAAACCATCATTTTTTCGCGGTCAGTGGAGCCTTCTTAGCCCGGATTCAACGGTAATGTTCTCTGAAAATGCAGGGGTTACTGCGAGGTTCCGAAGCCGTGTTTCAATAGCGCAATACAAGTTGTTCGTGATAATCTCGTTACAGACACTTTCGAAGTGGTACCGAGACGAGAAGAGGAGTAACTGACGCCGTGCTGGCGACTG
>DATLKS010000903.1:0-2522 GCA_035538255.1 Terriglobales bacterium | reverse complement strand
TGCAGCATGATAGAATATCGTCGGCATTTCTATGGGAGGCTGACGTTGCACAAGCTGCAGATTGAGGACGCTGAGGTGATGCGAATAGCCATCCAGCAAGAGATTGGACGTAGTGAGGAGTCCCGCTACGACCATCGACTGCACGGGCTGCTGCTGGTAACCGCGGGGCAATCCTGCCGGCAGGTGGCGGAGTTGTTTGGCGAGAACGGAACGACCGTTCAGCGATGGGTGCAGCGCTTCGAAGAAGGCGGACTGGAGGCGTTGCGCGAGGGCGAACGGCCGGGCCGCCCGCGCATGCTCGAAGCCTCACAATGGCGCAAGTTGCAAAGCGACCTTCGCAAGAGCCCTCGCGATTTTGGCTTGGCTGCCAACCTCTGGGACGGGCCGGTGCTCTCGGAACACCTGCGCCAACACTACAAGGTTGATCTCGGGGTGCGGCAATGCCAGAGGATATTCCGGCAAATGGGCTTTCGGCTGCGTAAGCCCCGCCCCCAAGTCGCTCAAGCTGATCCGTTGAAAATCGCGGCGGCAAAAAAAACTGCGCCGCCTGGCTCGACGGCCCGACGTTGAACTGTGGAGTCTCGACGAATGCCACTTCCAGCAGCATGGTTCGCGATGTCGAATGTGGGTGCCGCCCGAGGACAAGGATCCGATTCTCTTGCACGCCCCCACACGCAAGTCCATGGCTTGCTTCGGCGCAGTCAACCTGCGCACCGGCAAGTTCGTTCGTCGCATGTGCAAGGTCTTCAATGCCGAGACGTTCCAAGAGTTTCTTGCTCAGTTGCTGCGGCATCGAACCTCCCGGCGTCGAATGATCATTGTGCTCGACAACGCTCGCTACCATCACGCCGTGCTCTTGGCTCCATTCCTGCACCAGCATGCTCGAGAGCTGCAACTGCTGTTTTTGCCACCCTACAGCCCGCAGCTTGCCCCGATCGAACGCGTGTGGAAGCTGACCCGCCGATTGGCCACTCACAATCGCTACTTCCCGAAGCTCGAGCAGGTGGTCGAGGCCGTCAACGCATGCTTCAATCGTTGGAGACGGTCAAATTCGGTACTGCGAAGACTATGCTGCATTAGTTAAGTCGCTGTATTTAGTCGCCGGAGACCAGTTCGCTTTCCTGGCGCCGGTTGATGGGCGAGGCGGCGTTGTGCGATGCAGGCCGGATGGAGTCGAGGCTTACGATGCCCTCAGCCGGCTTTTCGCCGAGAACGTGCTCGCGATAGAGCTTCGCCATGCGGGCGTTTTCGGCGTCCTGCTTGATCTTGTCGGTGTTACTCTGGGCGGCGCGTGCGCGGAGCTTTTCTTCGCGCGCATTCTTCGCGATGCCGAGGTTGTCGAGCGTATGGTTGGCTTCGGCGTTCACGTGTTCCATATTGAGCACCAGGTCATGGCCAACCGTGGTCATGCCCACCTTCTTGCCGCCGGCGAAGATCTCGTGACGACCGTGCTCTTCATACCACTTGGTCAGCGTGGCCGTCATGTGCATCTTCTCAATGATGTTCCGCCAGCCGATGCCGGTGTTGTAGGCGCAGAAGCTGATTTCGCCTTCCTGGGTGGCGTAGGGGATGATGCACTGCTCGGTACGGCGGAAGTCGTAGTTGAACAGATCCTGGAACCACATGCCGGCGATGAACAGGAAGTTCCAGCGGTCGGCGCGCCGCTTCTCGATGTCTTCCATGGTCCGGTCTCCCTTGACCGAGCCGTAGTTCTTGCCGGTGGCGTTGAAGGTCTTGTCCATCTTCTTGAGCATGTCGGTGATCTTGAAGTGCGTGGGCGACTGGAACGGATCGTAGTTGCGAAGCAGCGCCAAACCGAACCCGAGGACCGAGATCCACTTGCTGCGGGCCCCGTCGTTGATCTTGGCCAGGTCCTTGGCCACTTGGTCCATGTGCAGGAACGCAGTGACGGGCGCGGCTTCCCTGGTCTCCTTGTCGATCATCAAGGCCATGCCGATGCCGCAGTTCGGGTGGCATCCACAGGAGAGCTGCCCCCACTCGGCGCTGGGTCCATGAATCAGGTCAGCCCAGTCGGAGAATGTGGACATGAAGGAGATGGGGAACCAGTCGCGCTCGGGGACGCCGAAGCCGCACTGATTCTTGATATCGTGCGCCATGTGTGAGAGCGTGTAGCGCTGCGCGAAACGGCGCTCGTCGGTAATGTCTTCGTCGCGGCCGGTAAAGCTTACCGGCTGGAAGCTGAGGAAGCTGATCTTTCTAGGATTGTCGAGAGCGAACTGGATGATGCGGCCTACCTGCTCATTGTTGATGCCGTTCACGATGGTGGTGACAGGTACAATCTCGACGCCGGCTTCATGCAGGTTGTTGATGGCCTGCAGCCTCACGTCGAACAGGTTTCCGACCTTGCGGTGCGAGTTGGCTGCATTGCCGATGCCGTCAAACTGGAGGTAGACGTAGCGCAGACCCGCTTCGGCGGCAGCGCGGCAAAGCTCCTTACTCTTGGCGAATTCAATTCCGTTCGATGCAGCCTGAACCGAGTTGTAGCCCACCTTGCGCGAGTA
>DATLKS010000902.1:0-14966 GCA_035538255.1 Terriglobales bacterium | reverse complement strand
TCCGAAGTCCAGACCGTATGGAGAAATTTTTTTCCTAAATGAACCTTGAGAGTAGATCGCATTCCGGAATGAAACCGGGTTATCTCCAGTGAAAGGCAACTTTGACGGTTTCTGTGCTTGAGACCGGTGTGTCGCCGAGAGTTGCCGGCTGGTACTGCCAGTGCTTCACTGCGTCCATCGCTGCGGCACGTAATAACGGTGGCCCGGACAGGACCTTGACGCTACTCACATTTCCCGACGCATCCACCTCCAGAAGAAGCATAACTTCACCTTCCACATGGAGCTGACGCGCCATCGAGGGGTATTGTGCCAACACGGAGTGGATCAACTTAGCAGGAACCACACGCTTTGGGACTTGCGGCGCCAGGACTGCGTTATCTACCGGAGTCTCGGCAACGACACTCTTCAGAACTTCTGGCCTTGGCTGAAGGCTCGCGGTTTCCGTTGTCTGCAATGGAACAGCACTAGGCGCTTCTCCGGGATCTTCAGTTGCGATCTTGCGCGCCGCGGCGAACGAAGAGCCGTGCCTCACCACAACCTGGGGCTGACTGGCTTGGCTTTCGGGCTGAGACGGAGTCGCCAGGTTTGGGGCTGCGGACTCGCTTACCGGAATCGCGTTGGATTTACTAACCGGTCGCCGCGTTGACGGTTGATCGGCAGCGGACGGACCCGTCGCTTGCGGCTCCGCCGTGGCGGGCGTTGGGGTAGGCTTTGAAGTCCGATTGGGAAGTGCCTGAGCAATTTTCTGAGAAACACTTTGAATAAGCGGTTCGGTGCTGGCCTCCACGCCTTGAGGATGGCGATTCAGCCAGGATCTACCACCGGCAACAGCAGCCGCAAGAGCGGCCAGCGAAAGCAGCGAATAGAAAGCCTTTATTCGCTGCTCGCGGCGATGAGCTGCACGATTCGCCGCACGGAATTGAGCAACCGAATCAACCGTCGCCGCTTTGGCTGCAAATTTCTCGTGAGCGTGCGTAGGTGCGGCGCTGTAATTCTCTGCGACTGCGCCAGCCAGAACGACAAGTCCATCGTCGTGAACTCGTGTGGGACCCGCAATATTTAGCTTCGATTCCGTTGCGCCCGCTCCCGACAGATGCACTCGATATTGATCGAGGCTCCTCGCCTCTTCGACCGGGAATTGCACAGGCCAAAAATCCGGCTCTGGATAGGTGAACTCGATTTCTACCTGGTGCTGCTCTTTCGTGCCAGGCTCAACATTGACCACGTGACATTCTGCGCTTTTGCCGCTCTTTAAATTCTGAATCGTCAACTTGTGTCCGACCCGCAGGCTTGAGTTGGTGGCTAGCACTGCACCGCGAAGCATGACGAACTGAGTGCGGGCCTGCAGACGAGTTCCTGCCTGATCGCGTATCTCTAGCGGTAATGCCACGGCAATCCGAACTGATCGGCGCCCGCGATTGGAAAGATTCAGAACGCCTTTTGCTGACGAGGGAGCAGCGACGGATTCGAGACGTTGGGCATCCTCAGCGGTTTCCAAATCAGTTCGCTGCGTCATTTATGCAGAATTCCAGAAAGGATTTTTTCCAGCTCCAAGTTTGATGAAGATTACACACCTTATTTACTTCACGAGTCACATAACGAAAGTCCCAGTCGAGGGGAAGTGGCGCTAATACTTTCGTACTGTGCCGGCTCAGGTTACTATCGGACTAGTCCGGTCGCATCGCGCCGATAAGAAGGCGAATGCAAACCATTGATTTCATTCGACAGCGTTGTTGTTTTTCAGGAAACAAAAATTGCACGAATTTGACTGATATGAGGAAAAGCAAATTGATCAAGAAAATGCTGTTCGTATTCTCGGCTCTGCTGTTGGTTATCGTATGTTTTCCGGGGTTTGCGTATGCGAAATATGAAGGCGATCGGGTGAAACTTCAGGATCGGCTGGAGAAGGCCGGCACTATTCTCAACCAGATCACTTCTGCTCCTGACAAGGGGATACCTCAAGAGATCCTCGCTCATGCTGAGTGCGTCGGAGTGATTCCTACGATGATGAAAGCCGGATTTGGTATCGGCGGGGAGTATGGCCAGGGAGTTGTTACCTGTCGCACAAAGCGCGGGTGGAGCGCTCCGGCTTTCTACCGGCTCGGTGGAGGGACCTTCGGGCTGCAGATTGGTGGCGAAGCGGTTGATTTGGTCATGCTGTTTATGAACGAGCACGGCGTGCAATCGTTGCTCGCACATAAGGTGAAACTCGGCGCCGATGCTTCAGCTTCCGCCGGCCCGGTTGGACGCACCGCTGCCGCAGACACCAACATTGCGCTCCACGCCGAAATTCTGACCTACTCCCGTTCGCGCGGAGTATTCGCGGGCGTCTCTCTTAAGGGAAGCTGGATTGAGCAAAACGGGGGTGATACGCGCACCTTCTACGGTCGTGATATCAATTTTCGCAACATCCTGAATGGATCTATAAAACCTCCGCAGGGATCCGAAGGATTTTTAGCAGCCGTGCGCAAGGATTTTGGTGAGGCGAGGTCGGCGCAGTAGCTATCAGTTCTCATCATGCATGCAGGCCGGGCGTGAGGGACCTCACTGCTGGCCCCGCTAGCTCACCGCCGTTGCAATTCCGAGCCATCGGATGCTACCGTCGCAAATCCCAGATGCGAGAGAACCTTGAATATGCGCTGGTTTGGATCTTCGTCCGCACGATTGGTTCTTTCCCGCGCTCGCTCGCGAGGAGTGCCGGAATCCTGGTCGGAGTCTCCGCCTATTTGCTATTACAACGTCTCCGAAGAGTAGGCCTGCGCAATCTGCAAATTGCGTTCCCGGAGATGTCAAATCGACAACGCCGCAGAATTCTCTTTCAGCTATTCGTAGGATTTGGACGGCACCTGGCGGAATTCTGCTTATTTCCAAAGTATACGCGTGACAACGCTCGCGAGGTCGCGAGCTATGATGGCTTTGAAAATTACGAATCTGCTCGTGCGGCAGGACGAGGCGTGTTGCTGTTGACCGCGCACTTGGGAGGCTGGGAGATTGGATCATTTGTCCATTCCATTTTCGGAAATCCGATCAAGATCATCGTAAGGCGCCTAGACAATCCCAAAGTGGATGCGCTCGTTGAACGGTATCGGACACTGCACGGCAATCAGACCTTTGCGAAGGAAGACTTTGCTCGCGGCTTGCTGGCTGCCATGAAGGCCGGCGAAACAGTCGGAATACTGATGGACACGAACATGACACCGCCGCAGGGAGTGTTCGTCGATTTCTTCGGGGTGCCCGCCTGTACCGCTTCGGGAGTAGCTCGCGTCGCGCTGCGTTCGGGAGCGGCGGTCGTTCCAGCATTTACGATATGGGACAAGGCCCTGAGCAAATATTGCGTTCGCTTCGATCCCTCGCTGCGGCTGGTGTGCAGCGGGGACGACGATGCCGACGCCATCAGCAATACGGCGCTGTTTACGCGAATCATTCAAGAGTACGCGAGCAGGCACCCCGAACAATGGTTGTGGGTACATCGACGCTGGAAGACCAGACCGCCGGGGGAATCCCCAATTTATTGATGAACGGAAACGCGCAATCACGAACCGTGCGCGAGCTGGCCTCCGCCTTCGGAGCGAGGCTCGGAGGAGATGGATCGACGGAAATTACCGGCATCTCGAGCATCAGCTCCGCTCAACCAGGAGATCTCGTTTTCGCTGCCGATGAAGCCAGACTGCAACAGGCGCTTCAGTCTCACGCCTCCGCAGTTGTCGCGGGCCCTTTCGCCGAGAGTACGTCTACAAGCAAGCCGCGGCTGATCACGGAAAATCCCAAACTCATGTTTGCACGCATTGCGACGTTGTTTTTAATGAGCGGAGCGCATGAGGGCATCGCGGGTACCGCAAACATCGATCTTACGGCTCAAATCGGCGAGCACACTTCGATAGGACCAGGGGTGGTGATCGAACCAGGTGTTACCGTGGGGAACTATTCTGCGATCGGAGCAAATTCAGTGCTCCGCTCCAATGTCCGCATCGGCCGAGAGTGCCAAATTGGTCCGAACGTAACCATTTACTCCGGGACCGAGTTGCGAAACCATATTGTCGTACAGGCAGGAAGCGTTCTGGGCTCCACTGGGTTTGGCTACGTTCGCGATGAGAACGGCCGCCACTTTCTGTTTCCGCAAATTGGTGGATTGCTCATTGAAGATGATGTGGAGATCGGCGCCAACTGCACCCTTGATCGAGGATCGCTCGACCAGACCATTATTCGTCGTGGCGCGAAGCTCGACAATATGGTGCATGTAGGTCATAACGTCGAAATCGGAGAAGATGCGATCATCGCCGCTCAAACTGGAATATCCGGCAGCTCTCGAATCGGCGCTGGCGCGCTCATCGGTGGTCAGGTCGGCATTGGCGAAAATGCGGAAATCGAGCCCGGGACGATTCTAGGCGGCCAGAGTGGCGTTCTCAGCGGAAAGGTGCTGCGTGGAAAAGGTGTGGTGCTCTGGGGTACACCAGCACGCCCGCTCAAAGATTATTTGAAGGAATTGGCTACTCTATCGCGTCTGACCCGCAAAGGAACAAAGTAGGCCGATGGCATTGATCGTCGTCGGCGGACAGACCAAACACGTAGGCAAGACGACCCTGATCTGCAACATCATCCGCAGCTTTCCTCAATGCAAGTGGATAGCGGTGAAGTTCACGCCTCATCCTCACGCGCCGAGTGATACTGGACAGGTAGCCACGGGCCTTGGATGGGCCATTTCGGAACAATATTCGAGTAGCGATGGGAATGATACAGCCAAGTTCCTTCTCGCCGGGGCGGATCGGGCTCTTTTGATGTATAGCGAAGCGGCACACTTTCCGGACGCCTGTGCCGACCTGCTTCAGTGTGTCTCGAATGCAGACAATGCTGTCATTGAATCTTCAAGTGTAGTAAACGTTCTTCATGCGGATCTTTCTCTCCTCGTCATCGACCCAAGTCGCGCCGACTTCAAGTCATCGGCGAAGGAGCAGCTCGCGAGCGCGGACGCACTCCTTGTTCGCGAACCACAACCACCGTACGATGAAGGGTGGATGCAATCGGCAACCAAAATTCCGATATTTCGACCCAGACTTGCCGGATTGGATCCAGAGTTGATGTTGTTGCTGAAGAGCGTGCTGCATTGCCCTTAAGCTGCACGCTCCGGATGGTCTGCCTCGAGCTCCTTTTTGACCTGAGCAGATATTCTGTCTTTTGCCGGACTTGCTTTGCTGAGGTTCCCACCTTCCAGAGCTATCTTCGCGAATGCGATGTTTAGCACGAGGCCGGAGAGTAGGTCGAGGAACTCCTCGGTGATGTGAATCGCCGCGCTAATCTCCTCGCTGCTGAGTCCCGCCTCAAGCATATGCTCCACAGTGAGCTGGGGCGCGTTCGGCAGATCACTGGCCAGGGACACGGCCGATTCCCGCAAAGCGTGCCTGTTTTCACCGTAGAGCGGAGAAAGAACCGCTGGTTTCAATGCGGCCCAATAAAGATTCAGGAAGTCCGGAAACCGAGCAAACGCCTGGTAATCAGTATTGACAACATTAACTCCGAGCGTGCGCTTTATGTCTTCGTAGATTTTGCGTATCGCCGCTGAAGCGCTCTCTTCGGTGATTTTGATCGGTTTCTGCGCGAACACAGGATGCTCAGCTCCTATGTCTCCAGTCCTATGAGAGGCCGGACCGTCCTCAAACGCCTGCAACTGCACTGCCGCGATCAGCAGCAGCAGCGGATTGTTGTAGTGAAAGAGCTCCACGATATCAGTGAGTTCGTGCTGCGCACCCGCAGAGAATTGAACTTGCCGGATACTCGCACAGAGATCGGGAATTGAAAAATAGTTGTGCGTTCGCGTATAGGCTTCGCCGCGCAGCCGCTCACTTCGCTGGAAAAAGTCGCGAGTCTCTACTGCTGGCCGCAAGGATTTCCACATGAGATCGAGAAAGGCGGGATAGGCTCCATATGCCTGAAAGATTACATTTACGTGAGGAATGCCAAGAGAGGACTTGATCTCCTGGTAGATATCGAGCGTCCGACCTGAGGCATCGGCTTCATGCACCAAGGGCAAGCGACGTTTGCGACTTAGCGGCATGTGATCTTGTGATGACGCTCCGTGACGCACAGATGTCATTCCGCGCACTTGCTGTTAACAAATTGCGGCTACTCTGATTTGCTTCGGTGTGGCGACCACAACGGAGGACTAAGGGCGACTGCGCACCGCCTGTGCACCTCATAGAGCAATAATCATTCGTTGCTGCCGAGGAGGTGCCCGAGTTTCTCGCGCTTCGTCTTCAGATAGGCAGCAGAATGTGATCCCGCATCTGGCTCGCAAGGCACGCGCTCTACGACTCGCACTCCCGCGGCTTCGAGCGCCGCCACTTTTTGTGGGTTGTTTGAAATGAGCCTTACTTCCTTCACGCCCATAGCACGAAGGACAGCACCGGGCAACGCAAACTCACGCTCGTCAGCTTTAAATCCGAGTTTCTCGTTAGCCTCAACCGTATCGAGTCCCTGATCTTGCAATTCGTATGCCCGGAGCTTGGCGATCAATCCGATGCCTCGGCCCTCCTTCTGCTCATAGAGCAGAATTCCCGCTTCGGCATCCGCGATCATCTTAAGTGCAAGTTCAAGCTGTTCTCGGCAGTCACAACGAAGAGAGTGAAACACGTCTCCAGTGAGACATTGTGAGTGAACCCGTACCAGAGGTGGTGCAGAATGAATGTCACCCATAACCACGGCCACAGCAGCCTCTGGTCGGCCAGTCTCGGGATCGCGCTGGTTTCCTTCAAATCCGAGTATGCGAAAGTGCCCAAATTTGGTTGGAAAATCAGCGTCGGCTCGCTTAGTCGCCTGGATTTGAACTCGAGAGGCGCTCATCTCTCGAATTATAGCTACCGATTCCTGCTAGGCTACTTACGTGGATCAGAAGCTGATTCCCATCACGCTGTTGATTCGTCTCGGCGTCGTCGCCGCCATTGCGAGTGCAGTGGTTCGGTCCCGCTATTTCAAGTCAGTTCTGTTTCGCAACGAAATACGCAGCACTCGCCAGCAGGTCAACATTGTGCTCTTTGTCGGAATCCCGGTTGCATTGGGCGTTTGGGTGCGCGCAGTGGTGCCCAATTTCTCTGCTGCTGACGTGGCCTTTGAGAGCGCGATCATCGTCGGTGTGATGGGCGGCCGTCTCGCCGGAGTCGCTCTAGCCGCCTTGTGCGCTGTTCCCGAATTCTGGAGGCACGAATTCCTCGGCTTTCCGCTGAATGCTCTGGCTGGTTACGTCGCCGGAGCTTTCCGTGAGTATGCGGCAAATCGGGAGGACATTTGGTCTTTCTCTCCGATGGTGGATCTGAGCATCTATCGCTGGATTCGGCGCAACTTTCCCCGTCCGCGACATGATTGGCAAGTCGCGTTCTTCGTCGGCATTCTTTTACTGCAGTTCCTGCGCGAGCAGGCGGGGAGAGCGTTTCCGCATCGCATTTTTTTTCTGAGCAGCAACAATTTCTGGGTAGAGCTAGCAATTTACGCTGGCACAATTGCTGCGGTCGCCATTCCCATCAAGATTTGGAACGCCACTCGCATCGAGTTAAAGCTCGAAGAACAAGAGAGGCTGCTTCTGCAAGCTCGTCTGGACGCGCTTCAGAGCCAGATCAATCCGCATTTTCTTTTCAACACTCTGAATTCCATCTCTTCACTTGTGCGGGTGCGGCCCGATCAAGCCCGAGAGCTTATTGTGAAGCTGGCAAATATTCTGCGCTCTCTGCTCAAGAAGCACGACGCTTTTGTGCTGCTACGCGATGAAATCGATTTCATTGATAACTATCTGGACATCGAGGTCGCCCGTTTTGGGAACGACAAATTGCAAGTCACTAAAGACCTCGATCCGGAAACTCTCGGAGTGATCGTTCCCAGCATGCTGCTGCAGCCCATCGTTGAGAACGCGATTAAACACGGACTGACGCCCAAAATTGATGGAGGAAGCATAGTGCTCCGCAGCCGTCTGCAACCCGAGCACCGCCTGCGAATCGATATTGAAGATAACGGGGTTGGAATGTCCAACAACAATGGCAGATTCGGTGAGCGCCGCAAGTACGCACGAGATCCTGAAGCTGATGACCAACATGCCGAAGGAATCGGGATGCATAACGTCGCTGAGAGGCTCCGCGTGCTCTATGGCGCGAATGCTCACCTGACGGTTCAGAGCAGCCCGGGAAGGGGCACGCTGATTTCCATCGAACTACCCCTGCTACAGACTGACAGAGAGTTCTCCGCCGCGTCGGCAATCTACGAAGCCCGCTCCAGTACACGCTGATAAAATTTTTCGTATTGCGGGATGATTTTTGAGGCGCAGAACCGCGACTGTGCTTCGAATCGGGCAAGTTTTCCAAGCTCGCGCAGACGCTTCTCATCCGATAGAATCTCAATCGCATATCGCGCCATCTGCTCTACATCGCCGACCGGCGCCAGGAAGCCATTCTTGCCGTGCTCGACGACCTCCGGCATTCCCCCAACGTTCGTTCCTATCGTAGGTACCTCGCATGCCATGGCCTCAAGAGCGGCGAGACCAAAGGACTCAAGCTGGCTGGGAAGAAGCATGAGATCGGAAATCGCGAGCTTCTCGTGCACATTTCCCTGTTTACCGAGGAAGTAGACGCGGTTGAGAAGTCCAAGACGGCGCACCTGCCACTCCGCCGCCGATCGTTCGGGCCCGTCCCCAATCATGACTAACCGCGACGGGATTTCTTTCTGCACGCGATGGAATATCTCAATCACGTCCCCAATGCGCTTCACCGGCCGGAAATTTGACAGATGCACCAGGAGCTTCTCTTGAGGTTCGGCGAAGACTGAGCGTTCCGTGCTGACGTCCTTTGGCCGTTTGTATAGATCGCAGTTTACGAAGTTGTAGATCACCTCTATGGGCTTTCGGACCGCGAACTCCTGTACCGTGCGTTCCCGCAGATAGTTCGAGATGGCCGTAACCCCATCGCTCTCTTCTATGGAGAACCTGGTCACCGGCAGATAAGAAGGATCCTGCCCCACCAATGTGATGTCAGTTCCGTGAAGGGTTGTTACATAAGGTAAGTGGCGCGGAAAAGTCGCCTTGGCGAGCATCTGCCTGGCCAACATCGCACCCACGGAGTGGGGAATTGCGTAATGCACGTGCAGCAAGTCGAGATCGTAGATTTCGGCAACCTCCGCCATTCGTGTCGCCAGCGCCAGATCGTAGGGCGGATATTCAAATAACGGATACTGCGATACCGTCACCTCGTGATAGCGAATGTTGTCATGCGGGCTGGTGAGGCGAAAAGGTTGCGAGTAGGAAATGAAATGGATCTCGTGGCCCCGGTTGGCGAGTTCGATGCCCAGCTCGGTGGCTACAACGCCGCTTCCCCCATATGTGGGATAGCACGTGATACCTATCTTCATGCGGTGAGCAGGATATTCACAATTGGATGTCTGTGCTCGTCCTTCGCTGCAAATGTTTCCAATTCGACCCGGCCGCAGTCTCTTACATGCTCGGGATAACGCCACCAGGGCGTGGCTCGACGTCGCGACTCTCTGACGAAGTGGCAACTAAAGCTACTTACATTTGCATCGACTCACAAGTGCATACAAATACCAACGGAACACCTCACAGGGAAACAATTCGCATTGCTGTTATCGGCTCTGGATACGTTGGACTGGTAGCCGGAGCTTGTTTCGCGGAAATTGGCCACGAAGTAACTCTGGTAGACAGTGATGAACGTAAGATTTCGGCCCTACGCGCCGGCAAGGTTCCGATTCATGAGGAGTTCCTCCCTGAGCTCATAACCAAGCACGCCGGTACGCGGCTGTCTTTTACCCAGGATCTCGCGGAAGCAGTGCGTCTGTCCGATGTCGTATTCATTGCCGTAGGGACTCCTCCGACCGAAGATGGACATGCCGACCTCTCCTATGTCGAGCAGGTTGCCTGCGGCATCGCAGGAGCTATCGACCGCTATAAAGTAGTCGTAGAGAAGAGTACGGTGCCGGTCTACACCAATGAGTGGGTACGTCGCACGATGATCCGCAATGGGGCCCCTGAGGATCTCTTTGGCGTTGTCTCCAATCCCGAGTTCCTGCGTGAGGGAACTGCCGTCACGGACTTTCTCTATCCTGACCGCATCGTCATCGGCGCCGATACCGATCGGGCTGCACAACTCCTGCAAAGTATCTATGCGCCGCTAACGTCCGGGTTGTACTACGAGGACAAACTCGCAATCCCCAAGCCCGCGAAGGCCAGCACTCCAGCGCGATTGATCCTTACCAGTGCCAAAAGCGCAGAACTCATCAAGCATGCATCTAATGCATTCCTTGCCTTGAAGATTTCGTTTGTGAACGCGGTAGCGAACATCTGTGAGCAAGTCGGCGCCGACGTCGGGCAGGTGACTGAGGGAATCGGCTCAGACTCGCGCATCGGCAGTCGCTTCCTGCGTCCTGGCATCGGCTATGGCGGATCGTGCTTTCCGAAAGACGTTTCCGCGTTTCAGGCAGTCGCAGCCGAAGCTGGATATGAATTTCGTCTGTTGGAGGAGGTTAGCTCGATCAATCTCCAGCAGAGGAGACGTTTTCTGCGTAAAGTTCGACGAGCGCTGTGGAATTTGCGCGGCAAGAATCTGGGAGTTCTCGGACTGTCCTTCAAGGGCGGTACCGACGACATTCGCGAGTCTCCGGCGATCGCCATTATTGAATCGCTGCTGCACGATGGCTGCCGCATCTCCGTTTACGACCCTGCTGCTATGGAGCATGCGAAGGGCGTTCTCCACTCGCCGGCGTTGCGCTTTGCCGGAGACGCGTACGATGCCGCCCACGGCGCCGACGCGCTGCTGATCCTCACCGATTGGGAGGAATTCGCAAATCTTGATCTCAACCGCCTGAAGAAGGAGCTGCGGCATGCCGTGATTGTTGATGGCCGCAATCTCTATCGTCCGGCGCAGATGGTGAATGCGGGCTTCATGTACTCAAGCGTAGGCAGGCCCGACGCGATGCCAGTCGAAGCCGCGCATGCAGGATTGAATCGAGTCGCCTGATCTTTTCAGAGTGAGTATTGTGTCGGGTAAAAGCCAGTCCTAGGCCGGGGAGGGTGCAGGATCATCGTCATCTGTATTGCCCAGAATCTGATCGGCTAGTTGAAGCCATTTGTTGATGCGAGCGCCTTCTCGGTTCTCCCGCTCGTCTCTGGTGAGCATTTCGTTTGTTACAAAACGGAAGTTCGTCTCCCGCTCTTTATCGGTCTTCCACCATTTTGGTTTCCGCATCGTTCTATCCGGCTACCGAGACCAAGGGAGAGTACACAGCAGCATCTAGATGGATGCGTGTGCCTGCTGGACAGTTGTATATAACGTCATTGTTATCATGATGTTGACTAGCCTGGCTGTTTTCGTCCCGGTCTTCAGATACATGCAATCTTGGAGGGTCGCCGCTGGTTGACTGCGGCACGGCGACGAGGATGCGACAGCGGAGAACCCACCCAGGCTTCAAGAGCCGTTGTTGGCGCCGTGGAATTCTGTCGTGAGTCAACTGTGTACATCGGATTTTGATGGCAGCAGCTGCTTGTTATCTGCAGCAGTCATCAACCGAATGTAATGCCTTTGCGAGCGGGCCAATCCAGTAGAATAGGAATGGCCGCATTCCTTCCTCGCCGGAGAGATGGCCGAGCGGCTGAAGGCGCACGCTTGGAAAGCGTGTATACCTTAACGGGTATCGTGGGTTCGAATCCCACTCTCTCCGCCAGCCTTTTTATTTTCAATCGTTTCATAGGCGTGATACTAACGAGCTAAATCCTGTTTTGAAACAACAGAAGAACGACGACCCTGGAGTGCTTTCTTCAAAACTGAAGAAGATCGATGTCAAACCGAGCAGTTCGCAAGTTACAAGGGTCCTAGACCCGGCCCTCGAGGAGTATGACCCCACCCTGTTCAACAGACTGTCTGCAGGACCCGCGAATGCGAGATCTGCGAAGTGCATCATCCTCGTGCGCAGTCCTGATTACTGCGTCGCGGGGCTCTCTGACTTTGAAAATATTGCTGCTCCAAAACATGAAGGAGTAGCTTGGGATCGCCATGAATCGCAGGAGCTTTCTACATTCCAGCGCAGCTTTTTTGTTTGCTTCCTCCACCCGCCTTCGGGCGAATTCTTCGCCCCAGCATCACCTTCCTGAAAGCTCACTACGCCGTACTCGCTACATCGAAGAAATTCCTGTACCCGAGTATCGGCACGCACCGCAAAGCGCTTACGAAGCCCTTCGCGATTTGAAGTTTGGAGTCCGAATTCACTGGGGCATCTACTCCATCTGGCATCCTGGCAGGGAGTCGTGGCCTTTTCTAAGCATGTCATTTGCCGACCGCCAGCAATATAACCAGCTGTACAAAACCTGGAATCCAACCGGCTTTGACGCCGACGGATGGATGTCTCTTTTCCAGGAAAGCGGTATGAAGATGTTTGCCTTCACGACAAAACACCACGAAGGCTTTTCCATGTTCGACACGAAAACTCGCGTGCATCAGCGCGCCAACTGGACGGCTCCCGGCGGACCCACGATCGAATCCTGCGATCTCGCCTATAGCATCATGGAAACGCCGTTCCGCCGCGACGTGGCGAAAGAACTATGCGATGCCGCGCACAAACGCGGCATCAAGATTGACCTGTACTTCTCTCACCCCGATTGGTACGACGCCGACTTCCGTCCTTATGTCTATCATCCGCTACAGGTTCTATCTTCCTTGCAGCTCACGAGCGAGCAAGAAATGGACGAAGCGAAAAAACTGCTGGGCGACCGATGGGTGACCGTGCCCGATCCCACATCGGAACAAGCTGAACGCATGATGACGCGGCATCGCGCGCAACTGGTCGAACTGCTCACTAACTACGGCACTATCGATATGGTTTGTCTGTACATGTGGCTCGGTCGCTCGATGTGGCCAGAGTTGCGCAAAACTATCCTGCAAGTTCGGGAGCTCCAGCCCAATGTCATGCTCCGGGATCGTGGCATCGGCAACTATGGAGACTACTACACCCCCGAGCGCGTGATTCCTTCAGATAAGCAGGCCGCCGATGCCCCATGGTTTGTTATCTATCCGCTCGGTACGGATTTTTCTTATGAAGCAGACGCAGCCAAACACAAGGGAACCGCATGGATTGTTCACAATCTGGTGGACTCGGTTGCCAAGGGTGGAGGATTCATGGTGGGCGTCGGGCCGAGCGCTACCGGTGAATTTCACCCCGAAGCCCAGCGCCAACTCCGCGCTACCGGTGACTGGCTCAAGATTAATGGAGAAGGAATATACGGTACTCGTCCGCGCGAGGGCACGCCTTGGTCGGAAGGGGACACTATTCGCTACACACAAAGCAAAGATCGCCGTTGGATTTACGCATTCAGCCTGCAATGGCCTGGGAAAGAATTGATACTTACCAGCGTGCGGCCACGCTCCGCGTCGGATATCTACCTGCTCGGCTTTCCCGAACGGCTACACTGGAACTACGACGGAAGTCGCGGTTTGACCGTTTCTCTTCCTGACAACCTACAGGAGAGAAGCCACCATCCCGGCCAGTTTGCCTGGGCCCTCAAAATCGAAACCGAAAATTGATCGCCGACATTCAAGCACGTTTGCCAAGCAAGTTGACACGAAATGCGACCTCGGTGGCGCGCTCATATCGGCTTCAACTTCCGTGAACATCTTTGGGCCTCGCCTATATTACTAGAGCATCGGCACGCATCCGCTCTTCTGGGTAGTTGCGACTAGGACCCCAGCGGTGCGCGGTTTTGCCACGCTACCAAATCACGCATGACAAACTTCGGTTAGCTGTCTTTGCAGGTGTAGAAGCATTTGGCCGTTACAGCTTAAAAATTCATTCCACAATATGCACGCACGGGTCTGTCGGCGTCATTGCTGAACGAATCCAAAATGAACCGGCCACGGGAAATGCATGTCCGCTACTGGGCGATGAGTGGACGCAATGCGCTTTAAAATTCAGTTTGCTTCAGCTCGGCAATTATTCCAGGTTTCAATGGAACCACTTTCTCCAGGCCAACGGCATACATGAACGAGTCTCTCCAGAGGAGAACGAGAAGGACTAGTGTGGATTCGAGGTATTCAATGGACGAACAATATACCTACAACGAAATTGCACAAATGATTGACCACTCTCTGCTGAGTCCTGCTTTGACCGAGGGTGACCTAGAGAACGGCTGCATATTGGCGCTGAGTTATCAAGTCGCGAGCGTCTGTATGATGGCCTACTACCTGGCGCGTTGCGGCGAGATACTGCGCGGAAGCGTGGTTCAACCCAGTACGACCGTCGGATTTCCGCATGGCGGACACACCACAAGCGTCAAGCTTGCCGAAGCTGCGCAGGCATTAACCGATGGCGCAAGCGAGCTGGTCATCAACATCAGCAAAGCTCGAAGTGGAGACATGGAGGTTATGGGCCGAGGAGGTCCGCGCTCTCACGGATTTGACACACTCTGGAGGCCAAGGTCAAAGTGATCTTTGAGAATGCCTACCACGACGAGCCATCGAAGATTCGTCTGTGCCAAATCTGCGGAGACTGTGGTGTCGATTGCGTAAAGACATCAGCCGGATATGCCAATACAGGTGCGACACTGGAAGACTTGCGCTTAATGCGGGCCCATTCTCCTCGATCGGACCAAGTTAAAGCAGCGGGAGGTATCCGTGGTTTGGACGCGTTGCTCACGGTTAGACCTTTGGTCCTCTCCCGCGTGGGAGCCACGTGTACTGCAACCATATTGAACGAATGCCGCGCTCTCGACTAGGACTCGAACCGCTCAGTAGAGAGACAGACACGGCATCGCCCACGCGGATATAGAAGAGTGCGACGCTCGTCTTACGATTTTATGAAAGAAGCTCTTTCTCGAAGGACCTTTATGCAGCAGACGGCCGCTCTCGGAGTGGCTGCTCTGATGGGCGAAGTGAGTACTGCCGAGGCAAAAGCGCCTGCAACTATTGAGGAACCCTGGTTCGATCGGCCTATGCGCT
>DATLKS010000901.1:0-6106 GCA_035538255.1 Terriglobales bacterium | reverse complement strand
AGTCGCTTACCTGGCGCAAATCGTGCGGCTTCTGCATAAAGAAAGACGGAGACCTGTGCCACGTTGCTCCTGGAGGGAACAAGTGCTGGGCCGCGTTCTCGGCCGATTCTCCGGCCGCGCTGCTATGCCTCGAAGCTGAACTGGAGATCGCCAGCGCGGCTGGCTTTCGCCGCGTTGCGCTCGCTGACTTCTATACGAATGTGGGCGACGCGCGCATGACGTTGTCCCCAAATGAAATGCTGACGCGTGTCTTCCTGCCCGATCGCATGGCCGGATATCGCGGCATCTATCAGAAGCTCCGTATGCGCGGCTCGATTGATTATCCGCTTGCTGGAGTCGCGGCAGCCATCAAGAAGAACTCGCGCGGCCTGATCGAAGACGCGCGCGTGGCCATCACCGGAGTAAATCCCGCTCCGCTTCTAATTCACGAAGCTCGCAATGCGCTGGCCGGTAAAGTGTTCAACGAGCATGCGGCAGGCGTTGTCGGGGAGTTAGCCGCGCGAATCGCCAAACCGCTGACGACCTCAGCGCTCACACCTGAGTATCGCCGCGAGATGGTCCGTGTTTATGCCAGGCGTGCGGTGATGGGAGCTACCCGGAGCTGATGGCGCGCGCTTTTGTTGTCTGTAATCCGCTCCCTGTAACCTAAAACGGATGATCACGGATTGCCACGTTCATATCCAGCCGGTCGAGATGTTCAGGCCGGAGGCTCTGGCCGCAATGAAGAAGAAGCGGGCGAGCTTCGATCAGATCATCGAGTTTTGCCGCTCGCCGAAGAAGTTTCTGCGGCATTTGGACCAGATTGGGATTGATCGCGCCGTCCTCATCAATTATGTCGCGCCCGAGATTATCGGCTTCACGCCCGAAGTGAACAGATTTGTTGCCGATTATGTGAAGGAGAATCCAAAGCGGTTGATCCCCTGCGGCAGCGTGCATCCACGGCATAGCCGCGATGTGTGCGCCGACATGGAGCAGATTGTGCGGTTGGAGATTCGCACGATCAAGGTGCATCCGCCCCATCAGCTGCTCTATCCCAATGACTACCTGAACGGCGTCAAAGAACTGGAGACGATCTACCGGATTGCCGAGCAAAACGGCGTTCCGGTGATGGTCCACACCGGCACCTCGATTTTTCCCGGCGCGCGGAACAAGTTTGGCGATCCAATCTACGTGGACGATGTGGCTGTCGACTTTCCCAAACTGAAAATCCTGCTCGCGCACGGCGGACGTCCGCTGTGGATGGAGACTGCGTTCTTCCTGGTGCGGCGACATCCAAATGTCTTTCTGGATATCAGCGGAATACCTCCTAAGAGCCTGCTCAAGTATTTCCCACGTCTTGAGGAGATCGCGTCTAAAACGCTGTTCGGGACAGATTGGCCGGGACCCGGCGTGCCCGAGATCGAGCGCAATCTGCAAGACTTTCGGGCACTTCCACTGAGCGAAGAGGCCAGGCAGCAGATATTGAGCAAAACGGCGTTGTCGATCTGGCCGGGGTGAAGAAGCATTCAGCACTCAGCACTCAGCCAGTCGGCATCTCGGTTACGTCGGCGAGTTTTGTGTGCGCGAGCGACTTCCGGACGGCTTCACTGAGCGACCTTCGCATCAGTGAATTATTCCAAACTAGCGGCTGGCTGAATGCTGAGTGCTGAATGCTAAGTGCTGCCTTTCCGCCGTTTGCCCGCCTCAGCGGTTTCGTTTATAAAGGAGGGTTGCTCTCCGCCTACTGCGCAGCTCACGGTGGTCGCAGCTTGCGTTCGCATTGGTTTGAGAGCGTCTTCGAGGATTTCAATGTCCACCACGCCAGCCACCAAAGGTCTTGAAGGAGTCGTAGCCGCCAATTCCAGCATTTGTTTCATCGATGGCGACGAGGGCATCCTCGCTTATCGCGGCATCGACATTCACGAACTGGCGGACAACTCGACCTTTGAAGAGGTCTGTTACCTATTGTGGTTTGGACAGCTCCCAAAAAGAGAAGAACTCGAACACTTGCGGAGCCGCTTGGCGGAATCTCGCGTACTCGATCCCAAGCTTATCGACTTGATGCGGAATTTCCCGAAATCGGCAACGCCAATGGAGGTTCTGCGCACCGCGGTCTCGGCGCTGTCGTTTTTCGATCCCGATGAAAAAGCGGTGGATCATGATTCAAACGTGCGCAAGTCCTACGCGTTGACATCTCAGATTGCAATGATCCTCGCGATCTATGATCGTATCCGCAAAGGCAAGAAGATCGTCGATCCCAATCGGAAGCTTTCACATGCCGCTAACTTCCTCTTCCAGCTCACTGGCGAGAAACCCTCGCCAACTGCGGAAAAGGCGCTGGACATCGCTCTCATCCTGCACGCTGATCATGAACTGAACGCCTCAACATTTGCGGCACGGGTCACAGCGGCTACGCTCTCTGACATGCACTCAGCCATCACTAGCGCCATTGGCGCTCTGAAAGGACCGCTGCACGGCGGGGCCAACGAGCAGGTGATGCGCATGCTGTTCAATCTGGACAAGGCAGGTAAAGATCCAGTCGAGCACGTAAAAAGCATGCTCGCGGATCGGAAGAAAGTTCCCGGATTCGGACATCGCGTGTACACCACAGAAGATCCACGTGCCACGCACTTGCGCAAAATGTCAGAAGATCTGGGCCGCTCCAGCGGCAATCCGAAGTGGTTCGACATGTCGCGGAAGATCGAGAAGTACATCAACGCGGAGAAGAAGCTCAACGCCAACGTGGACTTTTATTCCGCTTCAACCTACACCGCGCTGGGGCTCGATATCGATCTATTTACGCCTGTGTTCGCTGTCTCGCGCATTGCAGGTTGGACTGCACACGTGATCGAACAGCTCGATGACAATCGCCTGATTCGTCCTCGCGCTGAGTATGTAGGTCCGCATTATCCCAATAAGTACATTCCGATCGAGCGAAGATGATCTGAGAACCGGCGTCACCCTCACAATCTCTCATCCTGAAGCGCTTGTTTTGCGCGAAGGATCTCCCCCGATAGCTTGCGTGTTGCACGCAGCGTCCGGCTCTTTCACGAGGTTTGTCGGCTAGGAGCCTCGCCAGGGCGTTCAAGTCTGAACCATTCCGGGAGATCCTTCGCGCAAAATAAGCGCTTCAGGATGACAAGATGGGAGTGAATACGCACTGGAAGAAAACGGGCGATTTTCTGATCTGATAGCTGGGCAATCAAGTGCTATCATGCGCTTCTTATGGCTGAACAAGGGAGCCAGGCAGGCGCTGTCAAGAGTACGTTTCGCGTTCGCGATTACATGACCAGCACTGTGACGAGCCTCACGGTTGATGCTCGTTTGCTGGACGCCGCTTTGCTGATACGCCGCACGGGAAAACGCCACGTGCCCGTGGTCTCGGCCGACGGGAAAGTCTTGGGTATTATTAGCGACCGCGATGTGTCCCGCCTCGCGCCTTCGGTGTTATCTCCGGTAGCTGCCGATGACTACAACAAGATCTTTGAAGGCACGCCTGTGACTCTGGCGATGACCAAGGATCCGGTCACGATCCATCCCGACGCGCCTATCCAACAAGCGGTTCACATTATGACCAGCCGAAAATTTTCATCGGTTCTGGTCACCGAGCCGGACGGAAAGCTCGTGGGGATTATTACTGTAACCGATCTGCTTGCCTTATTAGATCAGCTGCTGACGAAGGCGGATAAGTAACGCCGTAGCGGCCTTGAGTCATTTCTGAATTGTTGCCCCAAAAAGCAAAATGCGCCGGCCCCGGACGGCGCATTTTTGTTTTAACTAGCAGTTTGTAAAGCTCAGGCAGTTTTCGCAAACGAGCGAGCCGGTTCGCGAATCGCGGTTACTGTGGGGGAGTGCTCCCGCGAGCTGACCAGCTTCATTTCCTTCCAATCGTAAGGAAACTCTTTGCCGCAATCGAGACAGACTACATACGTGCCCGTCACCTGCGCGGCCGGCGAGCGACGCGAACGGCTCGTAAATGGAAAACTGACCTTCTTATGCCAACAACCGAAGAGCAGATTGACCAGACTCATCAAAACACCCCTTGGAAATCACTGCGAGAGAAGCATTTATGTTGAATCCTTTACAATCCAGCTTCTCTCCTTGCATTCATTAGATTCAGGAGAGCTGGATTTGGTTCCTTGTGCTTTTGCTTCTTTTCTTCAAACTGCAATCTGTTTCACTAGGTGGGAACACTGGAAACACTGGGAAGATGCTGTGGATTATGTAAGCTGTTGAAATAGCTTGGCTTATGTGATGGATAGTCCCCTAGGTGCGGCTTCTATCTTCCTGGAGCGCCATCCAAATTGGCATAGGTCGGTAGTCCGCCAACTCACGTCAGCTCGACCCCGCGGGTCTCTGGGATGAAAATCGCGATCAATCCTGAGACCAAAAACGCGATAGCGCACACGTAGAAGGCGGAGTCCAATCCGTGCTGCTGTCCGATGCGGCCGATGGTAAACGGCGCGATAGAACTCAGGGCTCGCGCTCCGTTATAGGTCAGGCCCATGGCCCGCGCACGAACGCTGGTAGGGAAGAGCTCGCTGCCAATGATTCCCGAGCCGGAAAAGAAGCCTGTGCCGAAAAATGCCACAACGGCACCAAGTATCAGCAGGACGGCCGGCTGACGGGCGGCAGCATAGATCGGCACAAGCGCGGCCGCGCAGATTGTGAACAGCATGAACGATGGACGGCGTCCGAGGCGGTCGGCTACCCAGCCAAAACTGGCATATCCGGGAGCCATTCCGACGAGGTTGAGAAATACCAGCAGCGTCGTCGTGCTGAGCGCGCCAAAGCCGCGTCCGCCTTGCTGGACAGGCAGCGAGAGATAGGGCGGAATCCATGTAAACAGACCCCACCACCCGAACATGCCGAAGGTGGTCATAATGAGGAGCGTTAGAGTCTTGCTGCGGTAGCGCGACCCAAACAGTTGACGGAAAGTGACACGCGTGTCATCGCTTCCATCGTTGGCTAAAGTCGCTTGTTTTTTCCAGAGTTCTGATTCAGGAACGTCCTTTTGAATCCAGAGAGTAATTAAGGCAGGAAACACGCCGATAAAGAAAACGTAGCGCCATCCTATTCTGGGAAGCATGATGCCCGCTACCACTGCTGCCAGCGCATATCCGACGGCCCACGAACTCTGTACTACGGCAATGGCGCGGGCGCGCAGATGCGTTGGCCAGCTCTCAGCTACGAGTGTAGCGCCGGTATTCCACTCTCCTCCCATGCCCAGTCCGAGCAGGAAACGAATGACCGCGAGAACCAGAACAGAAGTAGCCAGCCCGCTCGCAAACGAGCAGACCGAATACGTAAGGATGCTCAGCATCAGCGCGCGCGTGCGTCCGATGCAATCGGCAATGAACCCGAATAACACCCCACCAATTCCAGACGCCAGCAGCGTAAGCGTATTCAGCAGCCCGGCACTCTGCTTGCTCATGTGCAGGTCCTGCATGATGTGAGCGACGACGAGGGAATAAAGCATTACGTCGAACGCGTCGAGCATCCAGCCAAGCGCGGCGGCGACAAGCGTCCGTCGCTGCCCGGGGCCTACTTCGGCGATGAAGGCTAGAGGATTTTGCATGGACGAGAGGAGGCGGAGACGAAGATCATGAAGAAACTGGAGAAGTCACGAGGCCGGGTTCTCTCCGTGACCTCCGCTCTCGATCTTCGTGCCCTTCGTGTTCACTCTTTTAAAGCTAAGAAGGTTAACAGAAGAGAAGGTTAGAACCTATGTGCTCAGAAGCAACTATGACCGGGCGACCGAGCGAAAGAACCGCTTCGCCTTCGTTAAATCTTTCCCAATCTGCTCCTTTAGTGCTTCTGCGTTCGGCCACTTGATTTCCGGACGCAACCATTTGAGGAAACTGATCTCGACCTCGGTGCTTTCGTCGAGAGTAATGGGATGAAAGTTCAGCAGGTGCGTCTCGATGGCGAACGATTCACCTTTAAAAGTCGGTCGAGTGCCGACGTTGGTCACAGATTCGAAGGTTTCGCCGGCCAGACGTGTGCACGTGATATACACACCGTTCTTAGGCACGAGCTCAGGATAAGGCGCGAGGTTGATGGTCGGAACTGTATATTTCGCACCATATCCGCGTCCCTTGGCTGGAGTGCTGGTGATCGAGAAGAC
>DATLKS010000900.1:0-4439 GCA_035538255.1 Terriglobales bacterium | reverse complement strand
TGTTGGCCGAAGGACCTTGCGGTTGCTTTTGGTGTTGCTTTTGATTCTTGTCAGAGACGAGAAACAAAAACGACGTCAACCGCAAGGTCCTTCGGCCAAAACAGGGCCTCAGGATGACACAGCTAGCGTAGTCGCCGACTGTTATCCTGATCCTCGCTGCTGCTTTTTCTCTTCCCCTGACAAAGGTGCATTGATCTCCAGCAATCCATCGGGCAACCTCATGTCCAGTACTTTTTGCGAAGCGTCGAAGCGGACGATGAATTCTTCCGCGAAGGGGATCTCGTATTCGTTGCCTGCTGTGCGGACGATAAGCAGTGGAGATGCTCCTTTGTCTTGCTGTACGCTTTCAATCGTTCCGATTTTCCTGTTCTGGGAAACATCCAAAACTGTGCTGCCGATTAGATCGGAAATGTACGCTGCTCCGCCTTCGAGCTGTGTACGAGCCTCGCTGGGGATATACACCAGCATTCCCGTCAAGGCCTCAGCGGCGGTGATGGAATCAACGCCACGGAACTTCAACACGACTCGTTCTTTGTGAAGCCAGTGATCTTCGAGCGCGCACTCACGCGGATGAGACTGGCCTTCCGGGCCAAGCCAGAGCTGCTTGCGTTCTGCGAACTTTTGTGGGAAATCGGTGAGTAGATCGGCCAGGACCTCGCCGCGGCGTCCTTGCGGACGCACGATGCGCGCAATCGCTGTGAATTGAGGTTTCGCAGTCAAGGATTCGGAGCGGGGAAGCTGCTGTTCTCGCTGCCCGGACTACGCTCCCGAATTACCGCCAGGCCCGCCGGGCAGGCCGTCTTCGATGATCTCGAGGGTGTGCCGCTTGTGCAGCTTCATGCTGGCGGCGCCGATGATGGTTCGCAATGATCGCGCAGTGCGCCCTTGCTTGCCGATCACTTTGCCCAAGTCCCGCTGAGCTACGCGCAGCTCAAGTACCGTACTTTCCGGGCCAGGGATCGCTTCCACGGTTACCAATTCGGGCTCATCGACCAAAGCCTTGGCGATTTCCAGCACCAGATCCCGCACCTCTCCGCCTTGCTCAGTTGGCATATTCCACTCCCTACGGCCAGCAGCTTTGTGGCACCAGCGTTCCTCTTGGAGCAAAACACCCCCGTACTTGCTGGAGGATCCCGGCAAGTCGCAACGTTGAGTAGTGATCGGGGGACTAGCCAAACCTTACAACTGAATGACTGCGCGTATGACTGCTTACTAGGCCGCGGTACCGGCTGGGGCGGTGGCCTTTGACATCAGCTTTCCTACTCGATCAGATACCTGAGCTCCTTTGGAGACCCAGTGATCGATGCGTTCCCGCTTCAAATCCACTGTCGCCGGACTGGTGCGGGGATTGTAAAGACCAACTACTTCGAGGGCGCGTCCATTGCGAGCGCGCTCCTTATCGATGACCACTACTCGGTAATACGGTTGCTTGCGCGCACCCATGCGCGCTAGTCGAATCATTAACACTGAACTTTGTTGTCCTTTCCTTGCCAAAGGCTGTCTGAGCAATCGCCCTCTGCCGGGCAAAGAACCTACAGCCAAACTTAGATTATGTCGTATCTGTGAGAAGCCTGACAAGTTGAGGGTAACCGACCGAAAAGTACGAAAGTCCAGATTGGGCTAAGGCGTGGGCGGATTCAAGACCGGATCGAGCAACAGTGCCCTGGCTTCTTCAGCAGTAAGAGGCTGATCAGAAGAGTAAAACTCAACGCCAGCTCGTCCCACGCGCATCGAGAGAATGCCACCCTCGGGAGCGCCGGCGCTCTGATCGTTGGTGCGAACGAATTCATAGCGTGCAAGATGATCCTCGAGATCGGCGATGACCCTCACCTCAAGCCCCGATTCGGGGTTGTGCACGCGGTACTCGCCGACAGAGGTTTGGGAGAACGAGGCCGACCCGCCCTTGGCGTTGAATTGTTCAACATCTTCTCGGAGCTCCTGCCCGAGTTGCTGCCAGTGCTGCCATGCCGCCTGTGCGAAGGCGCCTTCGTTGTTGATGGGATTGGCTGCCATTGCGTAGATAGATAGCAGAGTATCGGATGCATTGCCAGTATTATGACGACATCCGAGCTGACCTTCGCTTTATGCAGCTCTTGGCATGTCGGTTCGCTTTGGTTTCACGTAAACCTCTCCCGCCCGAGTCTCTGTTTCATAGACTTCGATCTTGCTCTTTGCCGGTCCGGCGACGACACGTCCGGTATGCACATCGAACTGTGAACCGTGCCAGGGACATTGGACGGTACAGCCGACAAGTGCACCATCGGATAGCGGACCACCTTTGTGGGTGCAGCGGTCGCTGAACGCGATCATGCCTTCAGGACATCGCCCCAGTACCACTCTCTCGTCGCCGACATGCACTAGCATCATTTGTCCTTCGCTCAGTTCGCTTTGATTGCATGCGGGGCGCTCCCAACTTTCGAGTCGCCGCTCCTTGAATCTGCCGGCGTTGGCATAACGATGATCGACGCCGATCTGGTTGCGATACGACAGAGTTCCGCCGAGCCATCCGCTGATTCCGAGTACGACGATGCAGAGCGTCATAAGGCCGAGCTCGAATCCGCCCGGCTCTCCAATGGCTGCTGATCGATGCACCGCGATCACGATGAACCCGACGAGCACGAGTAAATTAAGCCCGGCGTGCAGTAGTCCCCGCTTTTTTGCGCTGGAGCGCGGAGGCACCACGGTGAACCAGTCGATCGTGCCGGGGATAGCAGCACAGAATCCGCCGACGATTCCGGCAATTGCGCAATAGTAGCTCGCCGCCCAGAGCAGCTCGTTGTTCGTAGCTTTGCCAATGAGGTCGAAGATGCAACTGCCTAGAAATAGTCCGAGCGGCAGCACAATCAGCATCGGGTGGATAGGGTGCGACTTTATCTGTGCGCGCGATTGCATGGAAACACCTCAGCCCAAAGACTCAAATAGAACTGTTGCAAGTTGCGGGATTAGGGATGGCCGGGAAATCGGGCTGTCGGGCGCTCGGCAATCGGCGTTCGGCCACGACGCCGTTCCACCTCGGAACGAGAACCGCTGCTGGCGGAAAGCCGAGCGCCGAGCGCCGTTTCTGTACACTGTGAGCAACTGCACGAAAACTAATGACGGCATCGTGGCTGTTCTGGATTGGCTTCAATCTGTTCGTGCTCGCGATGTTGGCGCTGGATCTCGGCCTGCATCGCCGTCGTCCCGTTATGGGCCTTAGGCAAGCTTTGGCTTGGACGGTCTTTTGGATATTACTGGCGGCTGGATTTGCAGGATTGGTTTTTCTTTGGCGCGGGCGTCCGGCGATGCTTCAGTTTGTCACCGGATACGTCGTCGAAGAGTCGCTAAGTGTCGATAACCTCTTCGTCTTCCTGATATTGTTCCGCTATTTTCGCGTTCCCAGGGAATCGCAGCACAAGGTTCTGCTCTGGGGAGTTCTCGGCGCGCTGGTAATGCGGCTTATCTTTATCCTGATTGGCGTCTCGCTATTGCGGCGCTTCGAATTCGTGATCTACGTCTTCGGAGCGATCCTGATCTACAGCGGCATCGGACTGCTGCGGAGCAGCGAGCCGGAAGTTGATCCTGAGAAAAACTTCGTGCTGCGGATCTTCCGCCGGTTCTTTCCAATCACGGAGGGTTTCGAGGGCCGCAACTTCTTTGTTGAACGCAGCGGCAAGCTTTTGGTAACTCCGCTCTTTCTTACGTTAATCGTCGTTGAGACCACAGATTTGATCTTTGCTGTCGATTCCATTCCCGCCATCCTTGCGATTAGCCGGGATGCCTTCATCGTTTACACCTCCAACGTCTTCGCAGTGCTGGGACTTCGATCGATGTACTTTGCGCTGGAACACTTCTTCGGCATGTTTCGTTTTCTGCACTACGGTTTGGCGCTGATTCTCATGCTCATCGGAGCAAAGATGTTGAGCTCACACCGGTATGAGGCACCGCTAAGCATCACGCTAGGCGTGGTCATCGGAATTTTGGGTGTGTCGGTCGGCGCTTCGCTGCTCTGGCCGGAGCCGGAGGTGGCAGAGGAATAGCTTCAAATCTGCGGCGCGGAAGCAGCAGCAGCAAGTTCGCGGAGAGATTCGAATAATTCGGTTCGGCAGGTAGAGGTGGGTGCGATGGAGTCCAGGGCCATGGTTGCGGTGAAATGCGGCGATTGCTGCTTGAAGGCGATGCTCAGGAATTGACGGTCGGGATGACTAAGCAGGCTTGTTATCACCGATGTGATCTCTCTCTGCCAATCTTTGCGGGTGGTCAGGATGAAGGGCGTTGTCTGCTCGAAGTCCCAGCCGGGAGCGTCCGGTGGAAGATCTTTGCGTGTGCGGGCGAAAAGCCTGTAGCTCTGAAGCTCCAGCGTGAATGGCGGAGCCCAATCGAGGTCGGCTTGGAATACCAACGTCTCCTGAAATTTCCTGAGCTTGCCAACAACCCAATGTAGCGGCAGCTCTCGCGGAATC
>DATLKS010000899.1:0-2481 GCA_035538255.1 Terriglobales bacterium | reverse complement strand
GGGATGGCCGTCGCACATGGCCGGAGTAAACGTCCATCGCCGCGCAGATCCAGGGCTTCGGCATTCAGTTCTGGGCGTTCCGAGTTTTGTACGGTCGCATCGTAGACCTTGCCGTCGGCTCCGACCAGGTCCTCGTATCACAATATCCGCATTTCCACCACCGCCATTACCTAGCTTAGCTAGAGGCTGTTGTGAAAGCCAGGGCTCAACCCCTTGATTGACGCGGGTAGCAGACGCAGCGGCGTGGCAGATCTGTAAATTCACTTCTCTTTCTCTTCGCAATTTTCACCCAAAAACTAGGTCCCACTTCCTTAATTTACTTGACAAAGTATGTCTTACTCGATATAGTCGAGGACATATGGTCGCCTGCTCTTCTCACCAAGCCTGGCTCTTCTACTCACCCTTGGCCCGACAAGCCGCCCTGCTCAAGGACGATTTGCTCGATCCCGTCGATCAACTCTTGGACGATCCCGCGTTGGTCGACTTGGTCCGCCAGTGTCTGGCGAAACGTAGCCCCTGTTCCACCCGCACCGGGCGCACGGGCATGGCCCCCGATCGTCTGCTGCGCTGCTCTGTCATGAAGCACCTGAAAGGCTGGAGCTTCCGCGATCTGGAACGAGAACTGCGCAGCAACCTGGTGTACCGCCGCTTCACCCACTTCGATGCCGACACTACGCCCGATTTCTCTGTCTTCAGCCGCAGCTTTGCTCTGCTCACTCCGGCCGTCACCGCAGAGATTCATCAGCGCGTGGTCAGCCTGGCCTGCGAGCAAGGCGCAGCCCAAGGACAAAAGCTTCGCACTGACACGACCGCCGTAGAAAGCAACGTCCACTATCCTACCGACAGTTCGCTTTTAGGCGACGGCATTCGGGTGCTCAGCCGCAGCCTGCAAGGCATCGCCCACGAGTGCAAGAACGGAGCCCTGGCAGTGGTCGATCACGGGCGGGCGGTAAAACATCGCCTGTTGGAAATCGGCCGTGCCGCCAAGTGCCTGACCGAGGCCAACCAGGAGCGGATGCAGGACAGTTACCAGAAGTTGTTGGCGCTGACCCGGGGCGTGGTGCGACAGGCGATCGCGGTAGTGCAACGATGGACCAAGGGGCGGCTAAAAGTGGTGGGTAAACTCCCGCGGGTAGAAACGCAGATCGGGCAGCTGCGGCACTTTCTTCCTTTGGTGGAGAACGTGATCCGGCAAACCAAGGAACGAGTGCTGCACGGGAACTCCCATGTGGAGGAGAAAGTGTTGAGTCTGTTCGAACCGCACACCGAAGTCATACGCAAAGGCAAAGCGCATAAGCCCAACGAGTTTGGTAGGCTGGTGCGGATTGACGAGGTGGAAAACGGTATCGTGAGCGGCTACCAGGTTCTCACCGGCAATCCGGCCGATACCAAGGCCTGGATGCCAGCGCTGCAACAACATCAAGCTGGCTTCGGGCGAGTGCCGGAAATGGCCACCGCCGACCGAGGATATTTCTCCGCTGAAAACGAGCGGGAGGCGCAAGCTGTGGGAGTGAAGAAGGTGGCGCTACCGGCGCGGGGACGACTCTCGGCTAAGCGGGCCGAGCAACAGAAGCAACGCTGGTTCCGCCGAGCGCTGCGCTGGCGAGCCGGCTGTGAAGCCACCATCAGCACCTTGAAGCATCCCTCCTCGATGGCGCGAGCTACTTATAAAGGAGAGCTTGGCTTTGTGCGCTACGTAGGCTGGTGTGTGATTACCAAGACTCTGTTTTCCATCGCTCGCTATCAAGAACGTCGGAGGCGTCATGGCCAGGTGGGTTGATGCTACTGCGCAACGGCGCAAACTGCTGCTCGAGATTGAGCGTCTGGCCGAGGTCGCTGTCTTTGGAACACTCTCGGAAACTTACCGCACTTGCGGACGAGCGGGCTGCCATTGCCAAGGGGATGGACCCAAGCATGGTCCACATCTGAATGTGAGTTACCGCGGGGAGAAGGGGAAGACCACCGGTTACTACGTTCCAAAGGGAGCGGAGGAGGCCACGCGTCAAGGAGTCGCCGCTTGGCAACAAATGCAGCAACGCTTGCGCGAACTGGCGGAGTTGAATAAGGAGCGCAATTTGCAACGTGCCCGCGAGGCTGATTCGCAATGAAACTATGGTTCCGTCTAACCCTCGTCTGCTGCGTACTGCTCTGTGTGTTCCTCAACCTTCCTCAGTCAGTCGGCCTGAACCACGGCTTACAGATTGTCGGCTCGCGACCATGGTTCGATCGAGAGAGAGAACCTAACTCGGACGCACCCCCTGTTTCAGTTGTCAGAAGAATGAGATTCGATTCGCCTCGCGCTGGACCTCTTGCATCTCAGGTCCTCGACGGTGCGTGGACTGCGGGCAATCTTGGTCCGCACGGCACGGAGATCCATGGGCCACCCGAAACTGATCGGGCCTTGGCGAGTTGCCGGAAAGCGGTCAAGCCGGCAACTCCAACCAACGCCCTCGAGCACACTCTTCTCCACAAAATTACTGG